>CALLYA010000535.1 GCA_937875495.1 uncultured Verrucomicrobiota bacterium | reverse complement strand
CCTCATGTGTCCGTACGATCCTGCCTTGATCACGCAGTTGCCCCAGTGTGTCGCAGAGGCTCTGGGTTTGGATCCGACAGTGTTTACGCAACTGACTGGTCGAGAGCGGCGGCCGAGCCTCTTCCATGGCAGTGATCACCCGGTCGCTCAGAGAGGGCGGAGGCGAGGGTGGCTGTTGAGGTAATCGCTGGATTGCCCCTTGGATGGAAAGCGCCAAGGCGTCAGCCACAGAGGTCACCGAGGACACAGAGGCAGTCCTTTCCTATCTTAAGCAACCCCCGTCTGAAGGAGTGCCGGAGCCTCGTTCGTGACATATGTGGGAATCTCTCTGTGAACTCTGTGCCCTCTGTGGCCATTGAAACGAGCACGCATGCCTGACGAGTCTGCCACAGAGGTCACCCAGGACACAGAGGTCGGAGAGCGGTCGCTGAAGGTGCGGTTTGTGAATCAGGGATGTTGAGGGGTTGGTGAAGATGTCCCCGGCCAATATTGGACCTAGATTCGAGGGCAGGCTGTTGTTTCCTGTGCGATCAGGGGTGGATAGCACATGGAGTTGGTCTTTTCCACGAGTGAGGACGAGGGACTGTCTCGCCGAGGCGGACGGCAGTTGGAGTTTCCCGCTTTGGGCTGCCTGATATCGTCGCGCTTGATGCGGCTGAAGCGGAGATTGGCTTACGAGTTGGGGTTGAAATCCGACTCATCGGACGAGAGCCGGAGCAGGAGGTCGCATCCGATCAAGCATCGGGGTGGGAAACTGAGCCCGAACCGCGGGCGGTTAACGATGACACAACAACCGTCGTGTGGGTGGACAGAAGCCATTGGATTGCTTTTACCGAAGCAATCGAAGGCACGAGCGAGCCGACTCCTCTCGTGCAGGTCCAATCGGGATAGCCACCAGGCATTGCCTGAGTGGTCCAGGTTGCAGTGGGTATGAGGGGCCCTGTACCATCAGGCTGACCTCCGCGGGCCTGTCCGGGTGCGCAATGTCTGAGCAGGAATATTTGCATTGACCTGGTTCGCCTTCGTTCCCAGAATGAGGTTTCAGGACCGCGCGTTGTCGGGACCGTCCAATAACGCGGGGCATATACCTGTCCAATTCACCAACATGCCCGAGAGGGCCGCGAGGAGCAAAAAAATGAAAACCAAGGGATGGCTTGGACTCCTTCTTGCGATGGTATTTCAATCTGCCATGGCCCAGCAACCGACCAGTTATTCGCCGATTGCCCTGACCGAGGACTTCGCATCGGTCAGGGAGCGAATGGAAGCTGCCAAGCAGGAGGTCATGGAGCGTCAGATGGCGCTGTTGGAGGAGCGCTATGACCTGAGTGATCTCCCGTTGGAAGGGGTAACCGCCACACGGGGGAAGGCGATTCAAAGCGGGGTGCGCGTGAAGCTGCCCAAGGGTGCGACCTGGGCGGGACTTGCCAACTCGACGCCAGACGAGATCAAGGCGAAGGGTTTATGGCCCAAGGGCTTTCTGCCTCTGCCCCACCCCAATCACCCGGAAGGTGGCATGGTATTCCCGCAGTTCCATATTGATGAGATCAACCGGCAAGAAAGCCGGGACCTGACTCGATTCGACATGGATTTTGACCTGCCGGATCACTTCCTGCCGGAGTACCCGCCTGCGATCTTCCTGACAACACGGACCGACCTGGGCGATGTATCGCAGGGACAGGTCGTTACGATTATGAACTACTACGAGCTGTTCAATGGGATTCTGAATCCGAAGCAGCTCGAGGGTCTGCGTCTGCTGGTGACCCCCTTCCCGCAGCAGCAGTTCAATCAGACCGAGGACCGGCGGTCGGCCCTGCCGAGTCGGGGCGTGACCTGTTTTGATTGCCACGTGAACGGGCATTCCAACGGGGCGACCCACCTGGTCGGCGACATTCGACCACAGCAGTTTCGCCATCGATTGGACATCCCCCCGTTGCGAGGGGTGAACATTCAGCGGCTGTTCGGGAGTCAGCGCGCCCTTAAGACGATTGAGGACTTCACCGAGTTCGAGCAGCGTGCCGCTTACTTTGACGGGGACCCCGTCATCGCGACGAAGAAGGGCATCAATGTCCTGGAGCGCGGAAGCCAGGTGCATTTCATGGCGGAATTTCAGTCGATTCTGGATTTCCCGCCTGCACCGAAGCTGGACATCTACGGCAAGCTGGATCCTGCAAAGGCGACGGCCGAGGAGTTGCGGGGACAGGAGATTTTCTTCGGCAAGGCGCAGTGCTCGGTCTGTCATCCGGCGCCGTATTACACGGACAACCTGATGCATAATCTCAAGGCGGAGCGCTTCTTCGAACCACAGGACGTCAACGGCCGCTGGGCGTCCGCCGACGGCCCGATCAAGACGTTCCCGCTACGGGGAATCAAGGAATCTCCGCCGTACTTACACGACGGACGCCTCCTGACGCTGGACGATACGGTGGAGTTCTTCAACCTGATCCAAGGATTGAAGCTGAATGACCAGGAAAAGAGGGATTTGGTCGCGTTCATGCTCTGCCTTTAGCCGCAAAAGAAGACGAGCCGCGTGGCTGGACGGTATCCGAAAACCGTATGAGGCCACCATAAAAGCTCTCCGGATCCGGATGGGGAGGAATCCCACAGAGGGCGCAGAGGGGTATTGGGAGGACGGTATATCTAAAAAACACCCCCAAAAGGTAGGGATCTGAGCATGGATCCTACCCAACTCCAAGGCGAGGTCGCAAAGGCCACCGCGTCCTCTGCGGGAGGCCTTCCGGCTGATGGCGAACCGCTGTAGCATGCGTGCAAACGTCAGACAGGTGGCCGATCGGATCCGATCGGCCACCTGCGCGCGTCCATTGTTGGGTCACGCCGATAGTTTCGTTCGATTTTTGTTGGGAAACAGAGCGCGGGCGTCACGAATGGATGCTCCTAATTGTCTTGACCCTTGTGCAGGCTTCAGATTATGCAGGGACAGGATCATTCGAAGGAGTTCATCTGTTGGAGAACAGAGAAGGGGAGAGGACATGATACACGGTAATCGTAAGGGGTTTACCCTGATTGAACTGTTGGTGGTGATCGCGATCATCGCCATTCTTGCGGGGATGTTGTTGCCCGCACTATCCAATGCAAGGGAGAAGGCCCGGGCGATCTCCTGTATGAACAATATGCGCCAGATCGGTCAGGCGAGCCTGCTCTACGCGTCGGATAACGACGGTCACCTGCCGAAGGTGCCGGATGGCGGACTCAACAACTGCCCTGCTGGTGCATGGCAGCACGCTTCTCACGGCAACGCCATTCTCGAGACCGGCGCCATTTGGCCATATGTCCAGACCAGGGCGGCCTACATGTGCCCGAGCGACAAGGGCTATGAATCGGCAGCCGCACGCAGGTCGACCAGGATTTACTCCTATTCATACAACTACATGATCAACTACCCGAGTGACAATTACACCGATTGCTCCATTCCAACATTGCGGCTGAGTAAAATTCCCCGCCCATCCGATCGCATCATGCTCTTTGAAGAGCAGTTTCCGAATGATGGAAATTGCGTTTGGACTTCCACATCGGACACGATGACAGATCGGCACACGGGCAAAGGCAATTTCATCTATATGGATACCCACTATGAATCGGGTACCCATGAGGATGTATGGGCGAACGCGTCCTACGGTGATTTGCTGCGCAAAGAGGATTGATGGTTCTCGCGCTGCTGTTGCCCTTGGCCCAGTGGGAAGTGGGTGGCTGATCGATTCAGCGGTTGGCTACGAGGCTGTCCGAAAACGGTTTGGTCCAAAGCGAGCGACCAGATGGTGAGGGCTACCGCAGAGATCGCAGGGGAGGGGAATGCAGATACATCGGAGCTGTTTCTGAAACTGCCTTGGTCTGCCGAAACGGAATATCTTAAAAATTTCCCCCAAAGGTAGGGATCAGAGCATTTGACCCTACCCCCCATGGCCAGGTCGAAAACGCCACTGCGTTCTCTGCGGGAGGCTATCCCTCCCATCAGGGTCTTGCGATTGGTTTGTCCGTCGCGGGAAGAGGCTTGCTGGTGATCAGCCCGATCCCGCGCCCTTTGTTGCCCACGGCGTTATAGAACATGTAATAGGTCTCGTTTGCGGGATTCCAGATCAGCGAGACCTTGTGGGCATATTGTGAATCAAGCCCGGATGGGTTGCCCCCGCTTCGATAGAGCGGATCAGGATCGACGGTCCAATGTCTGAGGTCCTTCGCATAAGCGGCCATGACGTGGGCCCCACCGCGACCGACGCCGAAAAAGAACATGACCCAGTGGTCGCGATCCCAGTAGACCTTGCCGTCGGATGAAAAATTCTGGTTGAAGCTACCGTCGGGGCCGTGCGGAATGACCGGATTGCCTGAGTATCTCTTCCATGTGCGCAGGTCGCTTGATTCGGCCATGCCCAGCTGCTCAATGCCACCGTTGGCGGCATTGTAGAAATTGTAGAACCGGTCGTGGTGTTCGACCAGCCATGGCTGATAGATGCAATCTTTCTCCCATGCGCCGCAATCGGGCTGGAACACCGACAAAATCGGCTCGTCCTGTGCGCGTGTCCAGGAGAGTCCGTCCTCACTCCAAGCGAGGCCCTCGTATCCTGGGCGCAGCTCATAGCCGCCCTGGCGGGGGTATGCCCCATAGAGCGACCAGTACTTGTCCTGAAACCGCTTCAGGGTTCGCGGGGCCTGAATGTCATAGTCCTCATAGAGGAAAGCGCCCAGAACGACGCCCCCGTGGTCGAATTCGCCTTCGGGGCCGAAACCCATGGCCAATCGTGGGCTATGCCAGTGGAGGAGATCGGAGCTTTCGGCCACGAAGGATTGATAGCCCTTGCCGTCAAACCCGATGAAGGTCATGTACCACCGCGAATCCCCAGGGCGCTGATAGACCGTCGGCACGTCGGTCATGTGCACATCCGGAAATCCCGGGATCTTGGGATCCGCGGAAATGACATGATCGGGATGGTAGTGCCAGTTGCGAAACGCCTTGGACCAATCCTGCGCCGTCTGGAGGTCGACGACAGGGGTAGGCGTGACCTCGGCTTGGTTGCACCAGGGCAGTAGCAGGATGGATACGACGAGGATCGTTGTTCTGTTCATGGTCGGAGTGGATGCCTCTCTCATCTTGGGGTGTCCGAGCTGAAGGGACTCGATTGAATCAGAGTTCGGTACCGCCTTCAAGTCTGGATCAAGGACCGCCGACGCGGCAAATTGCCACCTTCGAATTGACGAATGCTCACATAAAGAATAATTTCAGCTGAAATCGTTTTTACCAGAATCATTCTAACGGAGGGGAGATGGAAGTTTTACCGGAGCAACATTACGCGCAGCGTATTCTACACGCCATGAGGAGTATGATTCGCGCTGTCGATGTCTATTCCAGAAAGCTCAACGCTGAATGGGGGCTGACTGCTCAGCAGTTCTTCTGCTTGCACGCGCTCGCGGAGGCTGAAGATGCGTTCGAGGAGAGGACACTGACCCAAATCGCGCGATCCATGAACCTGGGCGGAAGCTCCGTGATCGGAATTATCGATCGACTGGAAGCCAAGCAACTCTTACGCCGTGTTCGATCCTCGATGGATCGTCGAAAGGTCTATCTCGAACTGACCCAAGCCGGCCGAGAGATTGTTCAAAAGGCGCCACCCCTTCTTCCTGTACAATTTTCCGTCGCACTCGCGGCGCTCGAGCAGGAGGAGCAGAAGACCATTACCGAATCGTTCGAGCGGATTGTTCAGTTGATGTCCGCCGATCCCGATTGGTAACGGTGCCACCTTGCTCACGACCACAGTTATTTTATTATGATATCCAAGATCCCACTATCCAACGCACAGAAGCATATCCTCAGCGAAATCGAAGGCAGTTCCGCCAGCAACTGGAAGGATTGGAAATGGCAGATGCGGCATTGCGTCCGCGATCTCGACCGATTCGAAACGCTGCTCAACATCCAGCTGCCGGAAAAGATCCGCACGCAGTTTCAATCGATTGTCGATCGCTTTCCGATGTCGATCACCCCCTATTATTTGTCTCTGATCGACACGACAGATCTGGAGAACGATCCGGTATTCAAACAGAGCTTCCCGGTGATCAACGAGTTGGATGTGCGCCGCTCCGACATGTCGGATCCCCTGCACGAAGACAGAGACAGTCCTGTACCCGGCCTGACGCATCGCTACCCGGACAGGGTGCTATTGCTGGTGAGCAACATGTGTTCGATGTACTGTCGGCATTGCACGCGGAAGCGGCGTGTTGGTGACCGGGATACGATTCCGGACCGCGATGAGATCATGGCGGGGATCGACTATATTCGAAAGACACCTCAGGTACGGGATGTATTGCTCAGCGGTGGGGACCCGTTTTTGCTTTCCAACGACTATTTGGATTGGATCCTGACGGAGCTCGACTCCATCGAGCACGTGGAGGTGGTCCGTATCGGCACGCGTACACCGGTTGTTCTCCCGTATCGCATCACGACCGAGTTGGTTGAAATGCTCCAGCGCCACCATCCGATCTGGATCAACACACACTTTAACCACCCGCGCGAGCTCACGGCATCCGCCCGTGCCTCGCTTCGCAAGCTTGCCGATGCGGGGATCCCCTTGGGCAACCAATCAGTCCTCCTCGCCGGCGTCAATGATTGCCCACGCATCATGCGTGCTTTGGTCCACAAGCTGGTGGCCAACCGGGTCCGGCCGTACTACATGTACCAGTGTGATTTGTCAGAGGGCTTGAGCCATTTTCGCACTCCGGTCGGGAAGGGGATCGAGATCATGGAAAGCCTGATCGGTCACACCAGTGGCTTTTGTGTACCCACCTATGTGATCGACGCCCCTGGCGGAGGGGGGAAGATCCCGGTGATGCCGCAATACTTGATCTCTTGGTCGACCAATAAAGTAGTTCTGCGCAATTACGAAGGCGTGATCACAACCTACAAGGAGCCCGACTCCTACGAGCCGACCTTTTGTGATCGCAACTGTGACGAATGTGATCTCCAATTGGCCCTGGGTGGTGCGACCGAGCACCGCGCATTGGGGATTGAGCAGTTGCTGGCAGATTATGATTCGACGATCTCTCTCGTTCCCGCGAACAACAGCCGCTACGAACGAAGGAGTTGACGATGGTCCGTTGTTGCAATCACCGGAGGCTGATGCGCTTTGGACTACTTCTCTGCGCCCTTGCGTGGACGGCCACGTTCCCGACCGTTGGGGCTGAGGAGTCGTTCACAACGGCGTTGACCGGAAAATTCCCGCCTTTCAGTTTTTACGATTCGAATGGTGAACTCTCTGGGTTTGATGTCGATGTCTCCAAGGAGATCGCTCGTCGCCTGGGTCGCGAGGCCAACATCGTCACCATTGAATGGGACGGGATTCTGGCTGGATTGCTGGCGGAAAAATACGATGCCATCATCGGATCGATGGCGATCACGCCCGAGCGGGAAGAGCGTGTGTTGTTTTCCCGTCCCTACTACGCGTCCGGCGCCCAACTGTTCATCCATCGCGACAACCCGTCCAAGGTCTATTCCATCAACGAGTGTGACGGATTAAAGATCGGCGTTGTACTTGGTGAAACGTACCAGCGTCATCTCGAGCAGAAGCACCCCGGCATAGAGGTCGTGACCTTCAAATCGACGGTCGAGATCTTTGAGATGTTGGAGCAGAACAGGATTACCGGTTTTGTCACTGATCGCCTGGTCGGCTCCTGGCAGATCCAACAGGCGCAGAGACCCTTTGTCCCTGTCGGCAAGATGCTCTACACGGAGCGAATGGGTATTGCGGTCCGCCTCCAGGCGTCAGAATTGCGGGATCAGATCGACGTCGCATTGGCGGAAATGTTTGCGGATGGAACCATGGATCGCATCCATCAGCGATATTTTGAGGCCGGGCCCGTGTCGGAGGGGACCTCGGGGGGGATGAGCCCAGGAGTGATCGCCAGGAAGCTACTCAGGGGTTTCGGCATGACCCTGACGATCGCGATCAGCTCCATTCTGATTGGGTTTGCACTAGCAATTCCATGTGGACTGCTCCTCGTGCACAACACCGGCGTTTGGGCAGTCCCGCATTATCTTGCGCGTTGGTTTGTCGATTTTATTCGCGGTACCCCCGTGCTGGTGCAGCTCCTGTTTGTTTGGCTCGGCCTGGGCCTGCGTCCGATCACCGCTGCAATCCTGACCTTGGGGATTTGTGCCATGGCCTACATGGCCGAAGCGGTTCGATCAGGTTTGATGAGTGTCGATCCAGGGCAGGGGCTAGCTGCTCGCGCCCTGGGTCTGACTTCTCTTGATCGCTTTCGGTTCGTGATCTGGCCCCAAGCGTTTCGGATTGCGATTCCACCCCTGATGAATTGCGTCATTGCATTGATCAAGGACACGGCCCTGGTTTCCATCATCTCCATACCGGAGCTGATCAGGGAGGCGCAATCCATCATCAGCGTCACGTTTGAGCCGAGGCTTTATTATCTGATCGCGGGCTTGATGTTTTTCGCTGTGACTTTTCCGATGATGAAGTTTTCCAATAGGTTGGAAAACAGGATCAAGGCCAAGGGGTACAACCGTGATTGATATCAAACATTTGACCTTTACCTATGCGGACGGCACTCGGGCCTTGAATGACGTCAGCATCCGATTTCCGCAAGAGCATATCTTCGCTATTATGGGCTCCTCCGGCTCAGGCAAGACTACGCTGTTGAACTGCATGGCACGGTTCCTGGAGGTGGATCGCGGAACCATCTTTTTTCGGGGGATCGACATTTCGGATATTGCTGAAATGGAGTTTCGTGAGCGGCTCGGGGTTGTGTTTCAGCAGCTCAATCTCTTTCCGCACATGAATGTCCTGGAAAACCTGATGCTGGCTCCGATGCGTGTCCAGAATCGCAGCGTGAAAGAGGCTCGACAGGCGGCCATGGAAATGCTGGATCGTCTTGGCATCGCCGACCTGGCAGATCATTATCCTGCGCAAATGAGCGGTGGTCAGGCCCAACGCGCGGCGATCGCCCGCGGGCTGATGCTCCGGCCTGAGGCGATGTTGCTTGATGAACCGACCAGTGCTCTCGACGCGGAAACGACGCATGACTTCGCACTTTGGCTCAAAGAACTGCAATCGGACACAAGTTTTATCATTGTGACCCATGATCTCCCCTTTGCTCGGCAGACCGCGCACCAAGGTGTTTTTATGCGGGACGGACAGGTCATCAACGCCGGCAGGATCAGCGAGATATTGGAGCAGCTAAGCTAACATCATTTATTGTTATGACAATCACATGCTCAACAGCTTCCGACACGATTGAACGTCTGCCTTGTGGTGCCGTCATCCAGCACGGAGCCTACAACGATCGCATCTACCTGATGCAAGCCGGCTCCGATCCATCAGCGGACCTCCCGGAGGTCCTGATCCCGATGGCGGAGCGTATGGGATACTCCAAGATCTTTGCCAAGATCCCGGAAGCCCGGGGGGATACATTCGAACAGGCGGATTTTGTTCAGGAAGGATCCATACCCGACTTTTACAACGGCGTCGATGATGCCTTATTCATGGCCTATTTCCTTTCCGAGGATCGGGCGCGGGAGGAACGGGTGGATCGGCTCAACGAGGTCCGACAAATCGCTCAAAGCAAGCGCGGTGCCGCGATCAGGCCGTTGGATACAGCGCGATTCCATATCAAACGCTGCGCACCGGCCGACGTCGAGCGCATGGCGGAGATCTATCGGTCCGTATTTCCCTCCTATCCATTCCCGATCCATGACCCCGGCTACCTGCTCAAGACGATGAAGAGCCATGTCGAGTATTACGGAGTCGAGCACGCCGGTGCGTTGATCGCGCTCTCCTCTGCGGAAGTGGATCGCTCCGCCGCGGCTGCGGAAATGACAGATTTCGCCACCTTGCCCGCGTTTCGGGGCAACGGACTCGCCGTTCATCTGCTTCGGGAGATGGAACAGGGGATGCTCCGCTCCGCGATCAAGACCAGCTATACGATCGCGCGTGCGGTCTCCGCCGGAATGAACATCACCTTCGCGAAGCTCGGTTACCGCTTCGGTGGACGCTTGAAAAACAACACCAATATCTCCGGCAGCATCGAAAGCATGAACGTCTGGTACAAAGAGCTGGTTTGATCCGTCTAGCCCTGCCCAAAAACACCATTGGGCCGCGACGCAAGGTCTCCGGGTCGGAAGGGGGAGGTCTCCCGCAGAGGGCGCAGAGGATTATTGGGAGGTGGGGGAACGCAGCACCATCGGAGTAGTGTTCAGCAACTGCCTTGGTCTGCTGAAACCTGATATCTCATAAATTCCAAATATGGTAGGGTGCAGAGCATGGCCCCAACTCACCCCCGTGGCCAGGTCGCAAACGCCACCGCGCCCTCTGCGGGAGGCTCTCCGGATCCGGATGGGGAGGTGTCCCGCAGAGATCGCAGAGGGCGCAGAGGTTTT
>CALLYA010000534.1 GCA_937875495.1 uncultured Verrucomicrobiota bacterium | reverse complement strand
GGTCGAAACGTACGAGGATGGGGTTGCAGCCCTGTTCCATCGCGACCGGAGCGGAGAGATCACCGACGGGGTTGCCGTTGACGAAGAGGGCGGCGGGGGTGAGGACGTTCGACGCGTGGGGTGCGGGGCCGCTGTCTGACCGGCTGGCGAGCATCCGCACGGCGAGCTTCTCTGGGAGGGTGACGCTGGTCCAGAGGAAATAGCGTTCGCCGGCCGGGTCGGCGACATACTTGGTCTCGTTGTATCCGCTCTCGGGCCGGCCGAGGCAGAGGAAATGGTCCGAGACCTGTTGCTTGAGGCCGTGATAGCCCTGATGTCCGGGATCGCCTTCCCGGCCCCAGCGCCATGAGAATGCGTACGGCTGCCAGTGGTATTCCTTATCACCAACGGCCACGGGCTGAGCCGGGTCGATCCGGGGCAGGTCGGCCAGTCTGCGGGTGAGCGGGTCGGTCGAGGCGTCTGCCGGCATCGGACCCAGGATCCAGAACTGCCGGCCATAGCCGTGGGTGACCTGTTCCCAGTCGCTATCGTCAAGTTGAGCCGTGTTCCAGGCCTGCTGGGACTCCGTCTCGAGCGCGTGCCGGAAGATGCGTGCCTCCGGACCGATCATTTTCTCGGTGATCGGCAGCCGGAAATCGCCGAACCGGTTGTCCATGGTCGGGACCAGTTCGAACTCCCAATCGCCATCGAGCGCGATCGTCTCCGTGGGCATGGTTTCGTTCGAGATCGGGGCTGGGTTTTGATGTGGCTCGCCGGGGGTGAAGACGACGATCTGCGCCTCGTACGCCTCGAGCGGGAGCACGACGGAGGTGCGGTCCGCCTGCGCCTCGGTCACTTGAAGCGGACGAGTCGTGCCGGTCCAGGGGTCCCACAGCTCGGCCTTGCCGGTGGCACGGAACTCGGCGACGGTGCCCCGCGGTGCGTCCATGACGAAAAAGAGGTCGTGCGGGCCGATCCGTCTGTGTGTGGCCCGAATTTTGTGATCGGCGCGGACCTTCCGCGGAACGCGCTGACTGATCGCGTCGATGAGTCCGTGCCAGAGATCGCCCTGGTGCGGGCGCAGCAGGATGGAGGCGCCGTCTGCCGGATTGGTCTGGGGCTCTGGGAACTGGCCCTTTTCGATCTCGATCGCGGAGAAGCCGAAGATCTGGCGGACGAGCTCATCGAGCACGGGATCGAGGCTTCCGGCACGGTCGCTGGCGTGTGGGAGCGGGAACCCGGCGATGATGATTCCGCCGCCGCGGTAGAACTCCAGGAGTTTCTGCAGTGTGCCCCAGCGCATTGCGCGCATGGACGGCAGGATGATCACCCGATAGGCGGCATCGGAGACGTGTAGCCGGCCGTCTGCGACGCTGGCGCGTGCGATCGATTCGTCATCGATAAAGATGAAGTCATAGCCGTCGCGCATGAGATTGGCTCCGGCGACAAAGGCGGCATTAGTGGCCTCGGGTCCGCCCATATCTGCCTGTCCGGTGGCGACCGGATAGATGACGGCGACATCGGCCTGGTGCACGCCTTGGCTCATCAGGTAGGAGAGGCGCTCGAAGTAATCGAGGAAGGTCTCCATGTGTCCCCAGTACGGCATGCGGAAGTGATAGCAGGGAGGTGCCCATTCCCAGAAGCTGCCGTGGGTGGTGTAGTAGAGGCCGTGCAGGTTGAGCAGGTTACAGCCGTAAAGATAGTTCTCGCGCGTGGCGAACATAAGATTCTCCGGCGTCGCGCCCCAGCCGAGGCTGTGGTAGCCCTCGAGCCAGACGCGAGGGCGGCTGTAGAGGTGTGCGATCGAACTGGAGACCTTACCCTTGATCAGGTCGGCCTTGCCGCCTGGCGTGTCGTGGCCGGGCGCGGAGTACCAGCGGACCGCGCTGAAGTAATCGCCGAACTCCATTGGATCCAGGCCGCGGCTGCCCTGATCGCAGCCGTAGATCATGCCGCGGCTCGAATGCCAATTAAAGATGGGGATGAAGTAACGCTCCTGCGCCAGCTGCATCTTCACGTCCATAAAGTCGAGCCGGTATTTGGGCGTTGCGGGGCCGATATCCTCGAACATGGCCGGGAGTGCGTCGAAGAGGTCGTAACCCTTGCGCTTGGCGAACTCCTCAGGCAGGTCATCGGTCCAAATGCGGTCGCCGACGCCGAATTTGAGCTCGTCATGGAAGAAGTAGTTCAATCCCTTTGCCGACTGCCCAGGCGCGTGGTCCTGAAACGGTTGAAAGAATTTCTCGATGACCCGTTGACCGGCCATGGGGTGGATCGGACTGAGCGTGCCCGGCTTGCGCGGGGCGGAGTAGACCCAGACCTCCCATGCGCCGTGGTCGGGTGTCCATTGCAGCGTAGCTTCCGAGGGCGAGGCAAGGGCAAGGAGGTCGATGTTCCCGGGGAACCAACGGGTGGTACCTGTGGGATAGGCGCGAACGGCGATGACATCCGGGGTGCGGGTGATGTTGATGGTTTCGCCGGCTGCAGCCTGGTGCTTCTGCGTGATTTCGATCTCTCGCCCCTGGATCTCGGCCTCGCTGTAGACCAGGCGGCTGACGAGGCTCTTGCCGTTGGGCCAGTCGATGGTATAGCCGCTGAGGCCGATGCCCATGTCGCGGTCGCGGCAGGCCTGTGCGACGAAGGCCCAGGAGTCCCACCAGGCATCGGAAAAGATGGGTGGCTCCACTTCGTAGGTCGGCCAGCCGGGGACGTCCGAATGCGCATAGTTGACCTGCATCCCGGAGATCCCCTTGGCATGCAGCTGTTCGATCTGCCAGAGCAGGCGTTCCTCGTCGAGCGGGTCACCGGTCCACCACCAGAACGGGACCTCGCCATAGCCGTTGGGCGGGTTCTGGAAGCCGGGCCACGGATCGAGATCAGCGGCGCGCGAGGGGAACCCGGGCGCGTCAACTGCTGGCTGGCCGAAGGTCGCGTGAGGGACACAGAGGCATACAACCAGAGGAATAAAGCTCAGGCGGTGAAGCCTTTTCGGTGGGTTTGAGCGGTGCGGGGTCCGTTGCATCGGTGTCTCCCATGCTGCCGGGATCGGTATCAATTGTGGATGGGTTGCGCGTTCATATCGACTGCCCGGAAATCCGAACGGAGGTTGGCTCCAGATTTCGCTATCGAGGAGGCGAAGGAGTTGGTTCCGGGGGGCGTCCAGGCTCGATCACCCTAACAGGCCGGTGGGAAGGCGTACAGCTTGCAATCGCCATCCGCGGAGGGTGGTGGAGGCCATTTAGCCACAGAGGGCACAGAGTCCACAGAGAGATTCTTCCTTTCGCCATCGACGAGACAGCCCCACTTCAGTCGGGTTGCTTTCAGACGGGAAAGGCCTCGCGCCGAGGCGCCGAGGCGCGGTGGCGTCTTGGACCTGGCCATGGGCGTGGGTGGGGCCCATGCTCTGGTCCAAACATGTTTTTTGAGAATTGTCCTGCTGCCTAACCAAGGCTGTTGCAGTTAACAGCTCCGATGTAACTGCATTCTCCCCACCCCATAATCCTCTGCGATCTCAGCGGGATGCCTCCCCATCCGGCCCTGGAGACCTTTCGTTGTTGGCCAATGGGATTTTCGGACGAGCTCCAGCTGCTCTGGCTTCCACCGGTTCCATCTGTCCCGCTTCTCGTCTTGTCTCAGTCTTTCGCGGTAGAGAAACAGGTGTCAGCTCTGTGAGCCGGCAGGGGCGGGATCGGTCTTGAAGAGTTTGCGCACCCACAGGATGGCGAGGACGCCGGAGATGAGGTCGGTGGCGAGCCGGCTCCAGAAGATGCCGTTGATTCCGCCCCAGTGGGCGCCCAGCATTGAAAGCGGTATCAGCAGTGCGAGGACGCGTATCGCGTTGAGGAGCGTCGCCGCCACCGGTCTGTGGAGTCCGTTGAGGGCGAAACCGCCGTAGCGGTGAACCTCCATCATGCCGTAGCCGAATGCGATGATCCGGACATACGCGCAAAAGATACGGGTGACCTCGGGGTCTTTGGTGAAGAACCCGGCCAAGGTCGGTGCGCTGACGAAAAAGATGATAGCGATCACTGCGCCGTAGAGGATGGCGAAGCGCATGGAGAGCCGGAGGGCCACGCGATTCCGATCGGGCCGCTCCGCCCCGTAGTTCTGACTGACGAACGGGGTGAGCGACATGCCCAAAGCCATGGGGATGACGAAGGCGAACATCTCGATCCGGCCGGCTGCGCCCGCAGCGGCGACGGCCTCGTGGCCGAAGCGGCCGAGAAGTTTGGTGATGATCGCCGCCGAGAGCGGCATCAGCAGCATCGTGATCACGCTGGGTGTGCCCATGGCGATGATGCCCTTGCACGATGTGCAGAACCCGCTCGCCAGCCCGCGCAGCGGAAGGAGCAGGGCATGCTTGCGGGAGGAGAAGAGCCGGAGGAGCCAGACGGCGGAGACGGCCTGGGCGAGTACGGTGGCGAGGGCGGCGCCGCGCATGCCCATGGCGGGAAAGCCGAGCAGGCCGAAGATGAGGATCGGATCGAGCACGACGTTGACCAGGGTGCCGAGCATCATGAGTCTACTGGCGGTGCGGGAATCGCCCAGGGAAATGAGGATCCCGTTGCCGGCCATCGGGAGCGACATGGTGATGGCGCCCAGGAACCAAATGCTCATGTAATCCCGCACCAACGGCATGGTCTCCGCGTCGACACCGAGCTGGCGGAAGACCGGGTCGATGGCGAAGAACCCGCCGATGGAGATGACGACCGTGACAAGGGTCATCATCATTAGACCGTGCGAGGTCAGCCGCGCTGCGGCCTGTTGATCGTTGCGGCCGAGTGCGTGCGAGACCAGCAGCATCAAGCCGGTGCCGAGTCCGCGCGCGACGCTGGTGATGAGCATGACCACGGGAAAGGTGAACCCCATCGCCGCGAGCGCGCGGGTGCCAAGCCTAGAGACAAACCAGGTGTCGGCCAGGTTATAGGCGTTCATGGCGAAGGTGCCGGCCAGCATCGGCACCGCCATGGCGAGCAGAGTGCGGCCGACGCCTTGGCGGACCAACACGGATGGTGCGGGGGACATATCGGATTCCAGAGGTCAGGGTCCTCACGCTGAGGCGTTGAGGGCACAGGGATGAAGAGCGGGTGTGATGGGGAGCTGTGGCTCCTCTTATAGCAATATGGCCGTCCCTCGCTGCTGAATCCAAAATATCCGCGATAAACTGGGTTCCGGTCTGGGGGGCGGAAGCCTGATACCCCCAGGCATCAGGCGAGGTCAGAGGTCCGGTGTGGGTGGGGCAAGGACGATAGGCTAGTGGACGTTTGGCCTGCTGATGAGGGGGGAGGTCTCCCTGGGAGCGCCGACATCCCCGTCGGCTCTTACTGTTATTTTGCCCAGAAACGTACACGTACACAGCGAAGCGGTACACGTACCCGTACACGAGGATGCGGCGAGGACGTGTACGGGTGCTGTTACGAGGGGTTGCCGATCAGTCAGATCATTGTCGGGATCGAAATCGAAATCGAAATCGAAATCGGGATCGGGATCGGGATCGGGATCGAGGTAATCGAGGGAATAGAGGGAATCGAGGGGATTTTTGTACTGTAGGGCATCCGGCCCTTTGAGCATCGATCAAACTTCGCTGCCGAATTTGTCAGCACTGCAACAACACAGTTGCGACACCCGGTCTCGCTTGTCCGAATCCCATTCCGAGTCCCTTCGATACCGATACCGATACCGATTTTGCTTCGCCATTGACCTTTTCGGACGACATCTGGTTCGGCCCAGAAACGTACACTTTGACGTACACGATGATGCAGCGAGTACGTGTACAGGTACGAGGAAAACGAGGGCAAACATGAGGGTGCAGGCGACTGGCAATAGCTCGCGCCTGACTCTTGCTCGATAGGTTGCTGTTGCCGACGGGGACGTCGGCGTTCCCAGGAGCATCTCGGATATGGTCCACCGCGACCCAGCTCCGGTCATCAGCAGGCCAAACGTCCTCAGCCACATTGCC
>CALLYA010000533.1 GCA_937875495.1 uncultured Verrucomicrobiota bacterium | reverse complement strand
ACCCACTCCCATGGCCAGGTCGAAAACGCCACCGCGCCCTCTGCGGGAGGCTCTCCGGATCCGGATGGGAGAGCCTGGTTGGGAATGCGGCTGCCTTTTCGGACGGGCTCGAGCTACGCCAAAGCCGGTCGGGTCCGCATGTCCGCGGACGATCGCCATCGGGAATACCAGCGGATATTGTCGTTTGAGCGGCAACTGGTGCTTCCGATCCGCCTTGCATTAATCCTTATAGCGGTCCTTTACTTGGAGAGTCTGGTGCGCAGCACGGGCGTCGGCGAGATCGAACCGAACCAGCACGTGATGCTGGCCCGCATGTGGCTGCAGCAGCTGCTGCTGTACGGCGTCTTCCTGATCATCTTCCTCTTTGCGCTCCATATCTCGGGGCGGGACCCGGTCCGACTGGGGCTGGTTCGATTCTGCGCCTTTTGTCTGAGCCTGTTGGACGGTGCGTTTCTGGGCGGTGTGGTCTTCTGGACGGACGGTCCGGAGAGCATCGCCTACCTTGGATTCTATGCGCTTGCGATCCGTAACGCCTTTTTGTTCAACACATTCCGAGGGCAGTTCTTCAGCAATCTCGCGCTTCTCGGGTGCTACACGGTGACCCTGTTGCTCTTCCTCGATGAGCCGGTCGATTACCGCTTCTTTGGTCAGGAGGTGTTCGTCCTGCGCGGTGCGATGATGCTGGTGGTCGGCGCCTGTTTCTGGGGGGTATTCCAGATATCGCTGCGGCGGAGCGCGCAGAGGTTGAGTCAGCAGGAGTTCACCCTGCGCAATGAAAAGCTGCTTGCGGCGGGACACATCGCGGCCGATATCGCGCACGAGTTGCGGAATCCGTTGGCGATCATGACGAACGCGGCCTATCTGTTGGAGACGGCCGACGATCACGACACGACCCTGAAGCAGGAACAGATCGGGTTGATCCGCGAGCAGATCCGCCGGACCGATCGGATCCTGGCCGATCTGATCCAGTATGCGAATTCCACCGGCGGGCAGTTGGTCAATGTCGATGTGAACGAATCGCTGAAGGTCGCCGTGGAAGAGGTGATCCCGGGCGGGTGTACAGGGGCGTCGACGACCCATCGGGTGGTGCTCCATCTGGAGCCTGATTTGCCGTACCTCTTCCTGCCGCCTCAGCAGTTGAAGGACAGCTTCGTCAATCTCATGCGCAATGCCGTCGAATCGATGCCTGAGGGCGGTCCGATCGAAGTCGTGACCCGGTTCGAGCGGCACGGTGATGTCGTGGTGACCTTTGCCGACCAGGGCACGGGGATCGCACCTGCCGACCTGAAGCGCGTATTTGAGTCCTTTTTTACCACCAAACCGGGGAGCCCCGGGTTGGGCCTGTCCGCGGCCCAGTACCTGGTCGGCACCTTCGGCGGTACCGTTGAAATCACTGACAACAAGCCCAAGGGGACGCTGGTGACCCTCAGGCTGCCTATCCATACGAAGAGCCATGGCCAATCCATTTAGAGTCCTGATCGTGGACGACGAACCGAGCATTGTTTCAGGGATCGGACAGATCCTGAAGCGGCACGGGATCGAGAGCGTCGGAGCGGAGAACGGGGAGCGTGCGCTTGCCCTGTTGCGCGAGAATCCCCAGCTTGGAATGGTGCTGACCGATGCGCGCATGCCGGGCATGGACGGCTACGAGCTGGTCGAGCATGTTCGCCAGGCGCATCCGAACCTGCCGGTAGCGATGATGACCGCTTTTGCCACGCCGGACCTGGCTGTGCGCGCGATCCGGGCCGGGGCGGAGGAATACCTGTCGAAGCCGTTCGATCCCGAGGAGCTGGTGCATCTGATCAAGAAGATCCGCGATCGGCATGAGCTCGAGGAGGAGAACCGGCAGTTGCGCCAGCAGCTGAGCGGCGGTGTTGGGATCAACTCCATCCTCGGGCAGAGTCCTCAAATCGAGCGTGTCCGCCGTGAGATCGAGATGGTTGCTAAGAGTGACGCCACCGTGTTGATCACCGGCGAGACCGGCACAGGCAAGGAACTGGTCGCTCGCGCGCTCCACGGACTGAGCCGCCGCTCCACGGGTGCATTCGTCGGGATCAACAGCGCCGCGATTCCCTCGACCCTGTTGGAGAGCGAGCTTTTCGGTCACGCCAAGGGTGCCTTCACCGGAGCGAACCGCGCCCGCGAGGGGCGCCTCTTGCAGGCGGACGGTGGGTCACTGTTCCTGGACGAGATCGGCGATATGCCGCCCGACCTGCAGGCGAAGCTGCTGCGGGTGATTGAGGAGATGACCTTCTCACCGGTTGGTGATAACCGCTCCATCAAGGTGAACGTCCGGATCATCGCGGCCACGCATCGCGACCTGGCTGCGCACATGTCAGCCGGCGAGTTTCGCGCGGACCTCTATCACCGGCTGAATGTCTTTCGCATCGAGCTGCCGCCGTTGAGACAGCGCCAAGGTGATGTATTGCTCCTGGCACGGCATTTCCTTGCGTACTTCCGGGAGTCGATGGGCAAGCGGATCGACGACTTCGAGGAGGATGCGGCTGAGGCATTGACGCAATACCCGTGGCCCGGCAACATTCGCGAGTTGAGCAACGCCGTCGAGCGCGCGGTGATCTTGGAGCAGAGCGGCTCCATTGCGATCGAGTGCCTGCCGCATGAGATCATCGAAAACCGGGCCTCCTGGCCGGGTGTCGGGGACGCCGGCCGGGCGGCCGATTCCGGCACACGCTCCGAATCCGGGGGCACTTTGGATGATCGCTTGGCCGAGCTGGAGCGCAGAATGATCGAACAGGCGCTCTCGGCGAGCGATGGGCAGTTTAATCAGGCGGCAAAAGTCCTCGGACTGAGCCGGCACGCCCTTCGCTATCGAATGCAGAAACTCGGAATGAATTGATCCGATCGGATCCTCTCAAGGGGAACTTATGCAGTCTTCTACTATTGCTGAAGCAGGTCGATGGAATTATGGCCTCGTATTTGCCGTTCTGTGCGCTGCGCTTTGGAACGTTCCCCTGAGCGGAGCGGGAACAGGGCAGGACGACACGGTCCGGTCCCAACACCCCGCTGGGGGCCTGATGCGCTATCCGGACGCGAGTGCCACGCATATCGTGTTTCTGTATGCGAACAACCTCTGGCTGGTTCCACGAGACGGCGGGGTAGCGGTCCCACTCGCCGGCCCACAAGGCGTGGAGATGTACCCGCGGTTCAGTCCCGATGGCGAGCAGATCGCCTTCGTCGGGCATTACGGCGGCAACAGCGATCTCTATACCATCCCCGCAGCCGGCGGGATCCCGAGGCGTGTGACCCATCACCCGGCCTACGAGCGTCTCTGTGATTGGACGCCGGATGGGCGCTTGATCTACGCCAGCAACGCCACCTCCTTCCATTCCCGGGTGCAACAGCTCTTCACCGTTGCCATCGAGGGCGGGCTCCCGGAGTGCCTACCGATCCCATGGGGGGCCGCGGCCGCCATGGCGCCGGACGGACGGCGGGTCGCCTATACGCCGTACTCGCGGGATCATCGGACCTGGAAACGATACATGGGTGGGTTGGCCGATGACATCTGGCTCTTTGATCTGGAGGCCAGGACCGGCACCCAACTGACCGATTGGGACGGGACCGACTCCTTCCCCATGTGGCACGGAGAGTGCCTCTTTTTCCTGTCCGACGCCGGACCGGAGCATCGGATGAATCTTTGGTCGCTCGATCTCGCAACAGGCACGCGGGTGCAGCGCACCTTCTTCGACCAGTTCGACGTGCGGTTCCCTGCGATGGGTCCCGGACCCGATCACGCCGGCGAGATCGTGTTCCAGTGTGCCGATCGCCTCTGGCTGATGGACCTGACCGATTTCGAGCCGCATCCGGTCGAGATTCGGGTGCCTGGTGACCGCCCGCGGCTGCAGCCGCGATTCGTGGATGTCTCGACCACGCTGCAGGGTTGGGGCATCGGCCCGACGGGTCAGCGTGTGGCGGTGCAGGCGCGTGGGGATGTCTGGACCGCGCCGGTCAAGAACGGTTCTCCCCGCAACCTGACGCAATCGGCCGGGATCGCCGAGCGTCATCCCGCCTGGAGCCCGGACGGGAAGTGGGTGGCCTTCTTTTCCGATGCGTCCGGTGAGTACGAACTCTGCCTTCAGCCGGCCGACGGCTTGGGCGAGCCCCGCGTTTTGACCGCGGACAGCGATGTGTTTTGTTGGTGGCCGAACTGGTCGCCGGACTCCCAATGGATCGCCTTCGGCGACAAGAGCGGGCGACTCTGGGTCAGCTCCGCGGAGACCATGGAGACCCGGTTGGTTTTGACCGAACCGACCGCCTGGCGCGCAACCGACGGGGTGGACGTGGCATGGTCGCCCGACAGCAGGATGCTGGTCGTCAGCGCCAGTCACGGGGAGGAACGATTGGCCTCGCTCTGGGTCTATGGCTTGGAGACGGACTCCCTGCAGCGGTTAACCGGCGGCGCCTTTCATGACAACCGGCCGGTCTTTGATCGCGCAGGGAAGTATCTCTATTTCGTCTCGAACCGGGCGTTTCTGCCGACCTATTCAGATTTGGATACGACGTTCGTCTATCGCCAGACCGAGACGTTGATGGTGGCACCGCTCCATCCGGATGCGGCCGATCCGTTCGCGGCCGAGACCGATGAGGAGCGCCCGAATGAGGAGTCGGACAAAGCGCCGGCACCATCCAAGGAGTTGCAGGCGCGCCGCGCTTGGGCCGCGCTGTTGGGGCGCTGGACCGGCTCGCTGCCGGAGGGCGAGAGCAGGTTTGCGGACGTGAGCTTCGAGGGGCTGTTTCGAAAGGGCGCGACCGAATCGGCGGTGGCGGGAACCGTATGCGTCGATGCCACGGAGGGTCAGGTGGAAGGCCGGTTCGACCCTGAGTCCGGCAGGCTCGACCTCTGGGTTCTCTTCCCGAACGGACTGCGTGTCGCCTGTTTCTTGGATTGGTCGGAGGACAAGCTCAAGGGCGTTGTCTTCGCCGCCGGCGAGGAGTACGCCGTTGAAGCCACGCGCGTCGCACCGACGGAGGAAGAGGCGGGGGATGAGCCGGTCTTCTTGGTGGCCGAGGACTTCGAACGCCGGGTCCTTCCGCTCCCGGTCGCGCGCGGACGGTTCGGTGGACTCGCGGTGAACGACAAGGATCAGCTCATCTTTCGCCGGCAGGAGTCGGCGGACTCCAAGGTCGTTCCGGGTATCAAGCTGTATGATCCCGCGGCGGACAAGCCGGAGGAGCAGCTCGTGACGGCAGAAGCTGGGGATTTTCAGTGCTCTGCCGACGGCAAGAAGCTGCTGCTGGTAACCGGCTCGTCGGCCAAGATCCTGGACACGCGTCCCGGCGCATCGGCGGAGACGGTCAGGACAGCGCCGATGTCGGCCGACATCGATCCGCGGGTCGAGTGGCGGCAGCTCTTCCGGGATACCTGGCGGATCGTGCGTGATTTCTTCTATGACCCCAACATGCACGGTGTGGACTGGGCCGGGGTGTATGCGCAATACGCGGAGCTGCTCGATGAATGCGCCTCGCGTGAGGATGTGCAGTACCTGATCGGCGAGATGATCGCCGAGCTGAATGTAGGGCATGCCTATCTGCGCAGCGCCGGCATGGATGCCGATTCCGCCTCCGGCACCAGCGTGGGGCTGCTCGGCTGCGACTATGTCATTGAGGACGATGCCTATAAATTTGCGCGGATATTTTCGGGTGCCGCTTGGGATTCGGACGCGCGCGGGCCGCTCGGCAGGCCGGGGATGGACGTGCAAGAGGGCGACTACCTCTTGGCCGTCAACGGAGTGCAGGTCCGGACCGATCGCGATCCCTATTCATACTTTGTGGGGCTGGCAGGGCGGGAGACGACGCTGACCGTAAGCAAGCACCCGAAGCTGGACGACGATGCCCGCACCGTGGTTGTGGTGCCGGTCTCCTCCGAGGGTGGATTGCGCTACCGCCATTGGATCGAGGAATCCCGCCGGTACGTCGACCTGAAGTCGGACGGGCGGGTGGGGTACATCTATGTCCCGAACACAGGTCGCGACGGCCAGAACGATCTGGTGCGACAACTGGTGGGGCAGTTGCACAAGGACGCGCTGATCATCGATGAGCGGTGGAACGGCGGCGGTCAGATCCCGACTCGATTCATCGAGCTCCTGAATCGGCCGGTCACCAACTATTGGGCGGTCCGCGACGGCCGCGACTGGGTCTGGCCGCCGGATGCGCATCACGGGCCGAAGTGCATGTTGATCAATGGCCCGGCAGGCTCCGGTGGTGATGCTTTCCCCTATTATTTCCGGCAGGCCGGCCTCGGAACGATCATCGGGACCCGCACATGGGGCGGCCTGGTGGGGATCTCCGGAAATCCCGGGCTCATCGACGGTGGCGGGGTCACGGTCCCGACCTTCGCCTTCTACGAGGCGGATGGTACATGGGGCATCGAGGGCTACGGCGTGGATCCCGACATCGAGGTGCCCGCCGATCCTACCCGATTGGCCGCGGGGACCGATCCACAACTGGATGCCGCGGTTGAACACCTGCTGGGTGTGCTTGCCGAGACCCCAACACGCCATCCAGTGCGCCCCGTCTATCCGAATCGCTCGGGAATGGGAATCCCCGAGGCGGACCGCTAGCAGGAGGTCGCACGAAGGAATCAACAGTAGCTTGCCGATCCCGACCATCCGGATCCGGAGAGCCACAGAGGGCACAGAGTTCACAGAGAGATTCTCCCATA
>CALLYA010000532.1 GCA_937875495.1 uncultured Verrucomicrobiota bacterium | reverse complement strand
CCTCTGCGCCTCTGCGCGAGTTCTCCCCATCCGGAGCCGCAGTGCCTTCAGCTATGCCCCCATGAGCTTTTCGGACGGGCTCTAGCTAGGGGCGACCATCCCCATTGGAACGGCGGTGGTATTGCGAGGCGAAGCGCCGCGATGGCGGTCACGCGTCGGCGTTGTGATTACGTCTCCTGCGCGAGCCGCGCCCTCTAGGAATCTTGCTTTGCGGGGTCAGGGATGTTTCACGGGGCGGGGGTAGATGCCGCGGAGGTTCTGGAATGGCCGTTTGTGGCATCGATTGCGACCTCGATTTCCTCCGGCGGGAAAGGCTGCGTTTGGGCATGGGCGGCGCCGGCGGTTGCAGAGCCAGGGCAGGTTCCTTCCGGGTATCGCGGGGAGGGGCGGAGGTGGTGGTGTTGCGTCGGATCCGCCGTGGCTTTGAAGTGTGCTGTGGGAGGATGGGAAGGTCCTGAACCGGTTCAGGTGCGGCCGGGACGGAACCGGGCGACTCGCGGCGTGGTGGGGCTGGCGCGGCGGATGGTGCAGCCGGTGTACTCCTGAGCTTATCGAAGAGCTCGTTTTGGGAGAGGGATCGAATGCTCTTTCCCAGGAGGACCTCGACATCCGCCATGTAGAACCCGCCTGCCTCGCAGACGAAGTTGATGGCCACCCCATCCTTCCCGCTTCTGGCGGTTCTTCCGACCCGGTGCACATAGGCTTCGGGCTCATACGGGATGTCGTAATTGATGACCAGGGAGATGTCGTCTACATGGATTCCGCGCGAGGCCAGATCGGTCGCGACCAAGACATCCGGCTTGCCCTTTTTGAAGCCGTCCAGAATGGAGATCCGCCTGTTTTGGGCGACATCCCCGGAGAGGAATGCGACGGAAATACCTGCGCGGGAAAGCCTTTTTGAGAGCATCTCCGCTGCGATCTTGCGATTGGTAAAGATGAGGACTCGCGCTGACTTCCAATTGCGGAGCAGGTCCACCAGAAAGTTGAATTTTTCTGTCTGTCGGACCGGGATATTGATCTGTTGGATGTTGTCGACCGTGAGCTTCTCGGGATTGACGCTCAGCTCGATCGGGTCCTTGGTCCATTGTGCGGCCAGCCGCTTCACTTCCGGACTGAGGGTCGCGGAGAAGAGGAGGGTTTGGCGTGCGCCGGGTGGTGGGAGGTGGCGTAGAATTCTTCGGACATCGGGGATGAACCCCATATCCAGCATGCGATCGGCCTCATCGATGACGGCGATGCGGGTATTCCGCAGAACGATGACACCCTGTTGGATAAAATCGATGAGGCGGCCTGGCGTAGCGACGATGATATCGACGCCTTTTTCGAGCTGGCGTACTTGTTGCCGATAGGCCATGCCTCCATAGACGGCGACGATCCGCAACTCTGTAAACTTGGCGAGTTTGTGAGCGTCGGCAACGATCTGGAGCGCGAGTTCTCGTGTCGGGGCAAGGACGAGGGTGGCGGGAGCCCCGGGGGTTTTGCTGGGTGGGGAATCGAGCTCTTCCTGGAGGACGTGGGTGAAGGATGAGAGCAGAAATGCGGCCGTCTTACCGGTCCCGGTTTGGGCCTGGCAGAACAGGTCCTTGTGATTCAGTGCGTGGGGAAGTGCAACGGCTTGAATCGGAGTACATTCCGTGAAATTGGCGTGTTGAACCCCGCGTAGGACCGAAAGAGGTAGGGCGAGGTCTTCGAATTTGGTCATAATCGAGCAATCCATGTCGAGAGTTGCCGGGCAATAAGCCAATGGGGCAGAAATTCCTCCTTCGAGAGATCAACTTGCCTCGGCCATGGGCCGGGCGAGGGTAATGGAGGACCGGCAACATCGGGAACCTTTTCGGAATAACTTAACCGAGTATGCTCTCTACGCAAGGGGGGGGCTTCGGCCAGGTGTGACATTGGCCGAAGATAGCGGAAGCGAAGAAATCGAAATCGAAATCGAAATCGAAACTGAAATCGAAACCGAAATCGGGGTCGATGATAATCATGATTCAGTGTGGGTTTTTCAGGGGCAAAACGTTCACAAACCCCGCAGCCGCGCCAACACTCCCGATCGCACACCCGTGCAGCCAAAGCCACAAGCCACAGCCGACCTTCCCTCCGGTGTTCACATCTTTCGCGGATGAGCCAACCCCTGAGGTCGGAATCGATCGAGCTCAAGGCCGTCCGAAAAGGTTTCCGGATCCGGATGGGGAGGACTCCCGCAGAGATCGCAGAGGACGCAGAGGTGCATTGGGAGGGGGGAAAAGGGACTTACATCGGAGCCGTTTTCAACGACTGCCTTGGTCTACTGAATCGGTATCACTGAAAATAACCCCAAAAAGTAGGCTG
>CALLYA010000531.1 GCA_937875495.1 uncultured Verrucomicrobiota bacterium | reverse complement strand
CGTACACGTACACAGCGAAGCGGTACACGTTCCCGTACACGAGGATGGGAATGGAGTTTGATCGCGGGAGGTTGGGAGAGTGGGGACGAGTACGAGTACGAGTAGGAGTAGGAGTACGAGAGAGCGGTAACGTGTACGTGTACGAGGGGAACGAGGGCCAACTTGAGGGTGCAGGCGACGACTGAACGAGCGCGCGTTTTCGGACGGGCTTGAGCAAAGGAGTGAGCAGCATGAATCTGAACAAGTTTACTGAGAAGTCGCAGGAGGCGGTGCAGGCCGCGCAGGGCATTGCGCTCCGGATGAACCATCAGCAGGTGGACGTCGAGCACCTGCTCTATGCGCTGCTCGAACAGGCGGACGGGCTTGCGCCGCGCATTCTGCAGCGGTTGGACGCGAGCCCTGAGGCGATGCAGCTGCGATTGGAGCGTGAGTTGGAGCGCATGCCGCAGGTGACGGGGCAGGGTGCGGGACAGTCCTATTACACGCAGCGGATCGGCCGGCTCCTGGAGCGTGCGTCCCAGGAGGCCGAGCGGCTCAAGGATGAGTATGTCAGTGTCGAGCATCTCCTGCTGGCGATGGTGGAAGAGGGGAAGCAGACCGGGGTTGGGAAGGTGTTCGCCGAGTTCGACCTCACACGGGAGCGGCTGATGACCGCGCTGAGCGTGATCCGTGGCAACCAACGGGTGACGAGTGCGAGTCCGGAGGCGACCTATGAGGCATTGGCCAAGTACGGTCGTGACCTGACCGATCTGGCGCGCAGGGGCAAGGTCGACCCAGTGATCGGGCGGGATGATGAGATCCGGCGGGTGATCCAGATCTTGTCACGGCGAACGAAGAACAATCCTGTGCTGATCGGCGAGCCGGGGGTCGGCAAGACGGCGATCGCCGAGGGTCTGGCGCAGCGGGTTGTGCGTGGGGATGTGCCGGAGAACCTGAAGGAAAAGCGGATCATTGCGTTGGACATGGGCGCCTTGATCGCGGGCGCGAAGTTCCGCGGCGAGTTCGAGGAGCGGCTGAAGGCGGTCCTGAACGAAGTCACTTCCGCCCAGGGTGCGATCGTCCTGTTCATCGACGAGCTGCACACGGTCGTCGGCGCGGGCAAGGCGGAGGGCGCGATGGACGCCGGCAACCTGCTCAAGCCGATGTTGGCGCGTGGGGAACTGCACTGCATCGGTGCCACGACCCTGGACGAGTACCGCAAGCACATCGAGAAGGACGCCGCCCTGGAGCGCCGGTTCCAGATCGTGCTGGTTGAGGAGCCGAATGTGGAGGACACGATCTCTATTCTGCGTGGCCTGAGCGAGCGGTACGAGGTGCATCACGGTGTAAGGATGAAGGACAGCGCACTCGTGGCGGCCGCGACGTTGAGTCATCGCTACATCAACGACCGGTTTCTGCCGGACAAGGCGATCGACCTGATCGACGAGGCGGCGGCGAAATTGCGGACCGAGATCGACAGTCTGCCGGTGGAGTTGGACGAGGTGAACCGACGGCAGATGCAGCTCGAGATCGAGCGTGAGGCGTTGAAGAAGGAGAAGGATGCGGCCTCGAAGGACCGTTTACAGCGGCTGGAGAAGGAGTTGGCGGATCTGCAGGAGCGTCAGCGGGCGTTGCAGGCGCGATGGGAGGGCGAGAAGGCGCAGATTCACGAGGTGCGTGAGCTGCGTGAACAGATCGAGCAGGTACGCCTGGAGATCGAGAAGGCGGAACGCGCCTACGATCTGAACCGTGCCGCGGAGCTGAAGTACGGCACGTTGGTCAGCCTGGAGAAGCAGTTGCGGGAGCACGAGCAGCGCCTGGAGACGGGTCCTGACCGGCTGCTCAAGGAGGAGGTGGACGAGCAGGACATCGCGGAGGTGGTCAGCCGATGGACCGGGATCCCGGTCAGCCGGCTGATGCAGGGGGAGATGCAGCGCCTGTTGAATCTGCCTGAGCATTTGCATGCGCGTATCGTCGGACAGGAAGAGGCGGTGGAGGTGGTCTCCGACGCGATCCTGCGTGCGCGTGCGGGGATCAAGGATCCGAATCGTCCGATCGGTTCGTTCATTTTCATGGGCCCGACGGGGGTGGGCAAGACGGAGTTGGCACGGAGTCTGGCGGCCTTTCTGTTCGACGACGAGCGCAACATCATCCGCATCGACATGTCGGAGTACATGGAGAAGCACACGGTCGCTCGGCTGATCGGTGCGCCACCCGGATATGTCGGCTATGACGAAGGCGGGCAACTGACAGAGGCGGTCCGGCGCAAGCCGTTCTCGGTGGTCCTGTTCGATGAGATTGAGAAGGCGCATCACGACGTCTTCAACGTCCTACTGCAGATCCTGGAGGACGGCCGGCTGACGGACGCTCAGGGGCGGACGGTCGATTTCAAGAACACGATCATCATCATGACCTCGAACATCGGCAGTCATCATATCCTGGAATATGCGGACGCGTCGGAAGGTGCGTACGCACAGATGCGGGAGCGTGTGCTGTTGGAGCTGCGTCAGCAATTCCGCCCGGAGTTTCTGAATCGGCTGGACGAGATCGTGGTCTTCCATTCCCTGAACAAGGGCCATCTGATCGAGATCCTGGAGATTCAATTGGGCCATTTGCGCAGCCGACTTACGGAGCGTCGGATTGAGCTGGAGCTGGACGACGCGTCGAAGGCGTGGCTGGCGGAGGCCGGGTATGATCCGGTCTACGGTGCCCGCCCGCTGAAGCGGTTGATCCAGCGCAGCCTGGAGACCCCGCTGGCGCGCATGCTGATCGCGGGCGAGATCCTGGACGGCAGCACGATCCAGGTCACCACGGGCGCGCTCGGTTTGGAGTTTGCGGTCCGGCCGGGGTCCGGCCCGGGTCCGGCTGCCTGAGGCCGGGTGGTAGCCGGACCGTCTTGATTGGAATGCAGGCTGCTTGGTCGGAGGTCGGGCTACCCGATGGTCAGGCTACCCGATTGCCTCCATCGATACCGATGCCGATACCGATACCGACCCCGACCCCGACCCCGACCCCGATTTCGATTTCGATTTCGATTT
>CALLYA010000530.1 GCA_937875495.1 uncultured Verrucomicrobiota bacterium | reverse complement strand
GGGATTGAGCGCTGCACATTTAGGAAGGGGCGAACCCCACGGTTCGCCCCCGCCAAAATGTGCAGCGCTCAATCCCTACAACGAAATCGATGGCGCCCTGTCAGCTTCCATCAGGATGCGGAATCGATAGGCTTCTCCTCGCCCTCCTCCTCGTCGGCACCACTCTCCGGCTGAACCCCAGCCTCTGGCGCCGGCTCTTCTCTCGGCGCGTCAGCCTGTTCCGCCTCGGCAGTCGCGGATTCCTCCGTGCCTACCTGGTGTTCCGCCGCAACCGACGCCTCCGGCTCGACCGCAGTGCCTTCCGCAGCTGCAACCTCAGGGGCAATAGGCGCCGCTTCGCTGACAGTCGCCTCACTGGTAGCCGTCTCTGCGGCAGGAGGCTCCTCAACAGTTCCGGCTTGCTCGGGTGCGACTGCTGCCTGGTCGGAACCAGCGGCGTCCTCGGTCTCAACAACCTTGGCGCTTGCCGCATCCTTAGCCTTGCCCTTGCCCTTGCCCTTCTTGCCATGCGAGGCACGGCCCTCGCCACCACCTGCCGATTCCTGGGCCTGCCCGCGAGGAAGGTCGAGACTGCCGTCCCAGTATTCAATGAGATGCCCAGCGCGTACCAGCCAATCGAGGTCGCGCATCACCACCTGCGCACGCACAAGCTCCTCCGGAGAAATCGAACCCCGGGTCGAAGCCTTCTGCGTCGGCTTCTCTTCTGCTTCAGGCGCTGACGACGTTTCGGCCGCAGGGGCATCCGCGTCGCAGGCAGCCGCAGGGGCCTCCACATCCGCCGTGGACTCTGCCGCCTGGTCTGCCTCGGCGGCCTCTGCCTCAGTCACAGTTTCTGAGGCAACGGTCGGCTCAGTCCCGCCCCCCGGAGTCTGATCCTGATCCCCAATTGGTACGTCCCCGACAGGGGCTTCCGCAACCTGGGCGTCTGCGACAATCGCGTCTGCGGCAGCTGCCTCCGCGACAACGGCGTCCGCATCCGCTGCTTCACGATCGTTGCGGGCGTCCTCACGGAAGGCATCGACGTCCTCCGGGACATGGATTCCAGGGACAAAGGCCTCGAGAAGACGCTTCACTTTGCACTGCGGATTCTTTTGCACGAAGTCGATCACCTCGTGCACGCCTTCGGAAACGATGATTCGATCGACCGGCAGCGGAGTGGGACGCGAACCGGTAATGTACGTGATCTTCCCCCGCTTGAAGAAGAACATCCCCCGGCGTGCGCCCGACTGGCGCAAATGTACCGAGAGCAGCAACGGATAGCGGCGTTGCAGACGCAATCCTTGCCGGACACTCTCCTTGACCGCAGGATCCGGAATGTCGTTCATCTTCGTCCCGTCGATCGTAGCGTGCACTGCTTGACGTATGTATCGAGATGCAAGCTCGTTGCGCACATACTCCTGAGCACTCTCCAGCCGGTCGAACACCCGGGGGGTCTCGGCGTCTTTCTCTCGATAGATCGTCTTGAGACTGGCTTCCTCCATCCACTTCTGAAGCAGCGTCTCGTCGGAGACCATCTCCACCGCATCCCGCAATTGGTCCAGTGACATGTTCGGGTATTTCGTGCGCTGGAGATTGCGGAGGGCGTTCTGGAATTCATGGTAATTGGGCGGACAAAGCACCTCGCCCCCAAGCCGACAGCGCGAGACCCCCTGGAAAACTCCCTTGGGTGGATCCCCCTGCTCCTGAGTCACCTCGAAAAAGTGCTCCAAACACTTGGTCGCCAGGTGCTCCTTGATGATGCCCTCCTCCATCGCAATAACCTGATCCACCCTACTCTGATAGAGGAAGGGGCGCTCCTTGCCCGGCTCCGTAGCATCCTGCACCCGCAGACGAATGCGGAATCGCTCAGGGGCCTGAAGGAATTGATTCGCCAAATCAAAGAGCCGAAACGCCCTCAGGCTCGATCGAATCTGCTGAAAGACCGGTCCCAGGGTCTCGTCATACGGCAAAAACGAGATATCCAATGGCGCCGGCTCGACCGGAGTATAGGCAGGCGCTTCCCGCCGACCGGGTCGACCCCCCCGCCGATAACCGCCGCCCGGACGGCCGCCGCCTTGGGCACCTCTCGGACCGGATGGGCCGCCTTCGCCGCCGGGACGACCGCCCCTGGAGCGATCCTGCCCCCCAAAACGTCCGCGTCCCTGGTCCCGCCCACGGCCACGCTGCCGTTGATCCCTCCCTCCGGAGTCGCCGGATTCCCCTTCGTATCTCTTGTACTCCCTAGGGGCGTGAGAGGAGGATTTGCGAGCCCAGTCGGGGAGGAAGTCAAAATTGAGGTCAAATTTGGGCGTGTCGGTCATGGCGAGCCCTCGCGAAAAATGATGGAAGGGTTTGCCTCTCTGGGCTTGATTGGAACCCAGAGGCGCTTTTCGGGAAATGGCATATACCATCTCCCGCAATAGGAATCACTGTCGGGAACCCGCTCTACATAGGGCGCAGGTTATGAAAATGCAATCCTACCTCCCCAAGCCTGCAAAGGCAAAGGGATATTCCAAGAAGTGGGCACCGGGAAGGTTAGATCCACAAATGGAGTAGAATCGGGGTCGCTATCGCTATCGCGGTCGGTATCGAAATCGAAGGAAAGTGGGATCGCAACGCCCATAACGACAAGGCTCAGGCGCGAGCTACCGCACCATCTTGTAGGCCCTCCCCTTCCTCCCCTTCCCCGTCCCCGTACTCGTACCCGCCACATCCTCGTGTACGCGAACGTTTGGGCAGCTGGGGGGGGCGGACGCTTTTCACGATAACTTTGCACGCCGAATCGCGCTTTCGATTCCCTCGATTCCGATCCCGATCCCGATTTCGATTCCGATCCCGATTTCGATTCCGATCCCGATCCCGATCCCGATCCCGATTTCGATTTCGATTTCGACATTTCTGTTCCTGTATCCGTGGTCATACGTGGTCATCCGCGGATCCCGTCGCCTATTCATATTTTGCCGCAATGCGACTTGACCTTTTTCTCCGGAGGTCGGAATATTGCCTCGCTTGCTCCACATGTTGGGTCATGCCGAAGTGGCGGAATTGGCAGACGCGCTGGACTCAAAATCCAGTTCCCGCAAGGGAGTGGGGGTTCGACTCCCCCCTTCGGCACCACACACAAACCGGGTGGTCACCCGGGCTTTTTTTTTCGAAGCTTCGAAGCATGGGATGCCCGGCCCGCCCTGGCGCTATCGCTTTGACACCACCGTGTTCGCCGCGGCCTTGCCAGTGCCCGTCCGAAAACTCTATTGGACCGCAATGGAAGGTCTACCGGGCCGGCTGGGGAGGACTCCCGCAGAGGACGCAGAGGTGTTTGGGAAGGGGGGGATGCAGCGGCATCGGAGCAGTTATCAGCCACTGCCTTGGCCTGTTGA
>CALLYA010000529.1 GCA_937875495.1 uncultured Verrucomicrobiota bacterium | reverse complement strand
CCACCCTCCGCCCATCAACAGGCCCAACGTCCACTAGTGCATCGCAACAGCTTCACCCACAGCGGACCTCCGACCTCCGACCTCGCCTGAGGCCCCTGGCCTCAGGCATCCGGCCGCTAGGCCGGATCCAAGGCCTGAACGCGGGCGCACGCGTCGCGCAGGAAATCGGCAAGGTCCTCGAGCCCCTCGGTGTGCTTTGTCTCCAGCCATGTGTCCACCATCGCCTTGGCCATCCAGGGCGCGATCATCATCGCGCCCATCGTGAGCACGTTGGCGTCGTTGATCACCCTGGCCATTCGCGCGGAAAAGACCGATTCGACACAGACCGCGTTCACGCCCTTGAACTTGTTGGCCACGATGCACATCCCCGCGCCGGTGCCGCAAAACAGCAGCCCGCGCTCCGCCGCGCCCGACTGCAACAGCCGCGCCGCCGCAGGCGCAGCGTCGTAATAGGCGATGTCATTCCCCGCCTGCGCACCACAATCCGTGACCGAATAGCCCTTCTGCTCCAGGTGCGCCTTCACGATATCTTTCAACTCCACCGCGAACGGATCCGCTGCAACAACGATCTTCATTGGACACTCCTACTCCGGTTTACCGGCAAAACAATCAGGACCGATCAACGGCCCGAAATCAGCTCCAATTCTACGCATTGGCAGGGATGATCGGGACGACCAGAACAGGACAGACCGCCCTGCGGATCACACGTTCCGCGACATTCCCGAACAGGACACGTCCCAGCGAGGAGTGCCCCTGGCGGCCCAGGACAATCAGGTCGACCTTACGCTCGGCCGCGAAATCGAGAATCTCCAAGTAGTCCTTGCCGATGCGGATCTCCACCTCGGTCTCCAGCCCCTCGGGAATGCGTGCGAAATAGGTCTCGGCCAGCTTGGCATCGATGTCCTGCTTCGCCTTCTCGTCGATCCCCTCCACTTCGTAGACGTACGTCTTCCAAAATTGCGCCTCGGGCTCGGGAATCACATGCAAGAGCCAGAGTCGTCCGCCAGGACCCGACATCGCCGCCGCCACTGCATGCTTGAACGCACAATCGGCGTTCGCGGAAAAATCGGTGCAAAAGAGCACCTTTTTTCCTGCCGGTCTCGTCTCGCTGGTCTGGTTCATCCTACGATCCTCCCCTCCATAAGGCTACGCGGATCACTTGGCCAACCCCGGCAGAAACAGAGATATTCCGGGGAAGGCCACCAACAGCACGGCGGCGACCCAAAGCGCGACCAAGAACGGCATCGCCCCCTTGAATACGGTCTCCAACGCGATGTCGCGCTCGACGCCACTGACCACATACACGTTCACCCCGACCGGCGGGGATATCACCCCCATCTGGGCGACCACAACGATGATGACCCCGAACCAAATCGGGTCGTACCCGAGATCGGAGATCACGGGGAAAAAAATCGGGATCGTGAGCAGGATCAGGGCCAAGGCATCCAAGAAACAACCGGCAAGCAGATAGAATAGAATAATCAACCCGACGATACACCACGCAGGAAGCGCCAGTCCGGAAAGCCATTCCGCCAGTTCCATCGGGATCCGGGTAACGGCCAGAAAATGTCCGAACATGACCGCGCCCGCCACGATGATCATGACCATGCAGGAGGTGCGCATCGTCTCCAGGAGCGATTGAACCAACATCTTACAGGTCAGCTGCCCTTTCACCGCGGCAATCACCAGGCTGCCCGCGGCACCCACGGCCGCCGCTTCCGTCGGGGTGAAGTACCCCCAGAACATACCGCCCATGACCGCCACGAACAGGATCACCGTCTCGATCACGCCGTTCAAGGCGATGAACTTCCGCTTCCAGGTCGTGCGCGGACCCCGGGGGGCTAAGTGCGGGCGTAGAGAAACGTTGATGAAAATCGTGACACAGAACAAAAAGGCGATAAGAAGGCCGGGGATGACCCCCGCGAGGAAGAGCTTCCCGATCGATTGCTCGGTCATGATCGCATAGACCACGAACACCACGCTGGGCGGGATCAACATCCCCAGGCTGCCGCCGGCCGCGACGGCGCCACTGCCAAGCTCCATGTCGTATTTGTAGCGCTTCATCTCCGGCAGCGCCACAGAGGCCATGGTCGCCGCTGTGGCCGGACCCGACCCACAGATGGCCCCGAACCCCGTGCACGCCCCGATCGTCGCCATGGCCAGTCCCCCAGGCAACGCACCCATCCACTCGTAAGCAGCCCGGAATAATCGGCGGCTGATGTCCGCATGAAAGGCGATCTGCCCCATAAATACAAAGAGCGGGATCACCGTGAGACTGGCTGAGGTAAAGGTCGAATAGAGGTCGCTGACCACCATGCTCAGTGCCGCCGGCGCCGAAACGATCTGCGCGAAACCGATCAGCCCGACCACGGCCATCACAAACCCTACCGGCATGCTGCTGGCCAACATCACCACCATCAGGGCGCAACCCAATAGTCCGATCTCAAAAGGCGTCATGGCTTGATCATCTCCCGGCCGGGGTGCGTGAGGTTGTAAAGGATGACCAAGACCGTGAGCGCGCAGCAGAGCCCGATGAGGTACGGCACCCAGAACACCGGGATCTGGAGGGTCAGACTCCCCTCGCCGGAGGCACGAACCGAATTCCCGTATCGAATGCATTGCACGGACAGCAGGACGAAGAGCGTCATCGCAAGGGTCCGTGCAGCACTGTCCACAATAATCCGGCCGCGGCGCCCCAATTTCTGGAAAAAGTACTCAATCGCGACATGCCCCTTGACCGCCGTGGTGTAGGGCAGCGCACACGCGATCGTCACGGCACTCGCCAGCATCACAATGTCGAGCGCGCCTACCAGCGCGCGCCCGAAGACCCGAAGCAGGACATCGATACAGGTGACCCCGATCATGACCATGATTCCGGCGCCGGAGAGCACAGCCAAGGCGAAGACCGCAACCCGGAGCCACCTGTGATACAGCTCAAGAAACCGTTTCATTGCTCCGTACGCACCTCCGCAATCGCTGCACGGATCTCCTCAACCAGTTCAGCAGCCGGGAGGTTCTTCGCCTGGGCCGCGGTCACATACTCGTCGACCACTCCCTGTACCGCCTGCGTCCAGCGAGCAGCTTCCTCCGCCGACAGCGAAACCGTTTCATGCCCCAGCGACCGGACAAACTCCCAACCCTTATCGTCCGCCTCATCCCAGGCCGCGCCATGTCGCTCCACCCACTCGGCACTCACTTCCGTAAAGACCTGCTGGATGTCCGCCGGCAGCCGCCCCCATGCAGCCTTGTTCATCACCACAAACATCGCCGTCGTATACCCGATCATCGAAGAATCCGTCACCGCTTTGATCACCTCGCCCTGCTTCCAGCCCTCCAGCGTCTCGACCGGACAGAACGTGGCGTCGACAACGCCCTTCTGCAGCGCCTCATAGGTCTCCGGCTGGCTCATCGCAACCGGCGTCCCGCCAAGGCTGCTCACAATCTTGGCAGACAACCCCGTCGCACGCACCTTCAGTCCGCTCATGTCCTCCAACGAACCGACCGGCTTCTTGCTCGCGAGCAGTCCGGGGCCATGGGCATGGATGTACAAAAGCTTCGTATCCTGCACCTCGGCCGGCTGAAACTTCATGGCCATCGCATTCGCGATCCGACTCGCAGCCAACCCATCCGGATACCCCAACGGTAAATCAAGCCCTTCGAGGAAAGGAAACCGGCCGCGGGTGTAAGCAAAACAGCTCATTCCAATGTCCGATATCCCATTCACCACGCCGTCGTAGCACTGCGGTGCGCCGGTCAATGTACCGCCCGGGTAAATCGTGATCTCTACCCGACCCTCCGTCCGACGCTCAATCTCTTCCGCCCACGCCTCCGCAGTCTTGCATTGAATGTGCGCCGGCGGGAAAAAGACGCTGTACGATAGCTTGATTGGATTGTCCGCCGTCCCTTCCTCTCCGTTTCGACCACATCCCACAGCCACCAGCGTTGCTCCACACAAGAGTATGAGAGCCGCCCATCGTCCCCAACAAAGATCCTTCATTTCCACGTATCTCCACATGAGTAATGCCTTCCCCCGCTCCATGAAGGGTCTCTTTTAACAGGCAGTCTCCACGAAAACAAGACTTCCAAGGGTGGAAAGGGGCCTTCGGCCCATTGGGCATTCGATCGTGGGAAAAGGGATCCCTAACCCAAACGAAAAAGGCGGGAAATCGGGGTCGGTATCGGCAGCGGGATCGGAATCGCTATCGGAATCGATGGAAAGCACAGCTCGCCGTGGAATGTTCCCGCGCAAACGTCCAAACCACTGCAACTGCCTTGGTCAGCAGAAAACCGACTTCCTCAAAATCCCCGCCCAAAAAAAGCATACATCTGGGCCTTGGCCCCCTCCTACCCACTCCCACGCCCAGCTCGAACACGCCACCGCGCCCCTGCGCCTCTGCGCGAGATTCTCCGGATGGGGAAGCCCGACCGAAAAGACGTGCTCCTTCAGGCAATCCCAACCCGCGTTCTTTCGATTCCGATTCCGATACCGATACCGACCCCGAGCTTGCTTCGCCATCTAGAGGTCGTCCGAAAAGGTCTCCGAATCCGGATGGGGAGGTATCCCGCAGAGATCGCAGAGGACGCAGAGG
>CALLYA010000528.1 GCA_937875495.1 uncultured Verrucomicrobiota bacterium | reverse complement strand
TAGTCGATTTAGTCGATTTAGTCGATTTAGTCGATTTAGTCGATTTAGTCGATTTCCTTTTGGGGGCTGCGGATTTGGCTGCTTATTGCGCCGCGGCATGCAACGTCGTGCCGCGTTGGGTTTGATTGCGTCGGGTGCGTGGCTGGGGTATGGAAGGTTGCGAAGAGCGATGGCGGCGCTGCCTGAGCGCTGGGTGGACCGGATTATGCAATCGATTTGAGGAGCGGCTATGAAATGGTGGTTTGTGTTGTTGATCGGCCTGGGGATTGTGCCGTTGGGTTTGGGGCAGAAGCCGAATGCGGAGTTGAAGGCGAAGGGGCTGTCGGGCAATCCGGTCTTTGAGGGCTGGTATGCGGATCCTGAGGCGATTGTGTATGGCGATACCTACTGGATCTTCCCGACGTTCTCGGATGATTACGGGGATGCGCCGCGGGAGCACCTTCGCGAGGAGGAGCTGACCGAGCGTCAGAAGCTGGCGATCAACAAGCAGTATCTGAAGCAGACCTTTTTGGACGCGTTTTCCTCGAAGGACCTTGTGCATTGGACGAAGCACGAGCGTGTGTTGGCAATCGAGGACATTGAATGGGCGGAGTTCGCGCTTTGGGCGCCGTCGGTCATCCATGCGAACGGCAAGTACTATCTCTTCTTTGGTGCGAACGACATCCAGAACGACAAGGAATACGGCGGGATTGGTGTTGCGGTGGCGGATCGTCCGGAGGGTCCGTACAAGGACGCATTGGGCAAACCATTGATCGACCGCTTTCACAACGGCGCCCAACCGATCGACCAGTATGTCTTCAGGGACGAGGACGGTCAGCACTACATGTATTACGGCGGCTGGCGCCATTGCAACGTGGTGCGGCTGGCGGACGACCTGCTGAGTGTGGTCCCGTTTCCGGACGGCACGATGTACAGGGAGATCACCCCGGAGAACTATGTTGAGGGACCGTTTGTCTTCAAGCGTGCCGACAAATACTACATGATGTGGTCGGAGGGCGGCTGGGGTTTGCCGAATTACAGCGTGGCGTATGCGATGGCGGACTCCCCGTTCGGTCCGTTCAAGCGGATCGGAAAGATCCTGCAGCAGGACCCCGCGGTGGCGACGGGTGCGGGGCATCACTCGGTGATCCCGGTTCCGGGTTCGGACGAGTGGTACATTGTCTATCACCGGCGCCCGTTGAACACGCGCAACGGAAACCACCGGGAGACCTGCATCGACTATATGCGCTTCCACGAGGACGGCACGATCCAGCCGGTGAAGATCACGTTTGAGGGTGTCAAAGCGCGGCGGTTGGAGCCGTAGGCGGGCGGGCTCAGGGCTGTTGTGCGGCGGGCAGCCGGGTGAGCAAGTGCCCGGCCTCGGTCAGGATCCGGGTGAAGGCCGAGCCGATGCGGGGGCCGTACCAGCTCATGGCCATGGACTCATAGCTCTGCAACTCTCTGTACTCGTCCGGGAGGACGTAACCGATGTACTCGCCGTTGAAGGAGCATGCGACGGCCTGGACGCCGAGCGGTTCGAAGGCGAGCGCGAGGTCGTTTGCGAGTTCCCCGGAGAAATCGCAGGGGGTCCCGAACCAGACCTGATCGCCGATGCGAAGGGCGTTCAGTGCGGCGGTGCGTGTAGGCAGGAGGAAGCGGGTGAGGATAGGGCTGAGGCGCCACCTGCTGTTCAGGCGGACCTGTGGGTTGGGGAGCTGGATGGGGAGGCGCAGGCCGGCCAGGTCGGCGGTGCTGGTGAACACCAGCTCGGGGAGTTTTTGGATGACCTTCTCAGCGAGGCTTCTACCCATGGCTTCCGCCCTGGCCGCGCGGCTGGAGAAATCGCCTTCGGGTGGGTCGGGCGCCATGGAGCCGACGGCACCGCCGAGAAAGAGTGCCGGGGCGTCGATCTCCGCCTCCAGGGCGCGTTCCAATGCGGCGGGGTAGTCGCCACTGAGGGCGAGGTTATCGGGACCGAGCAGGGTTGGGTGTGCGCTGAAGCCGGTGACGAGGGCGACATAGGGGCCGGATGGACTGCGAACGGCCAGGATCGGGATGTGTGGGCGGACCTCACCGTCGGGGACCAGCCGGTTACGGATCAGGTCTGGCGCCGCGGTGCCGTCGGTGGCGATCTCGACGGGCTGGAGATCGGCCTGAGCGGCTTGTGCGGCGTCGATGAAGGCCTGCACGAGCGCGTCCACGACGGCGGGGTTGAAATCGCCGGCGAAGAGGCTGCCGACGAGTCCGGGAGCGAAGCCGCCCGGACCTGAGTGCGTATGGCTGGCGGTGAAGAGAACCTGGTGCGGCTGGATCCCGAGCTCATCTTTCAGGCGTGCATGGACGGGGACGGCGACCGTGGGTGGCACGATCAGGAGGTCTGCTGCGAACAGGAGCACCTGATCCGCGCCGTCATCGAGCAGCAGGCTCTTGACCGAGAGCGGATCGCGATAGCCGCGGTAGGCAGCGCCCTTGCGATCGCCGTAACCGGCCAGCGGCGCGGGGTCCGGCAGGGACAGCACGGCGGTGCCGATGCCCCCCTGGAGGCTGCCGTTGATCTGGTCGACCCCTAGTGTTTCCGGCGTGGTGGCGGCCAATTCAGCGAGTGTTTGCTCCAGGAAGGCGGGCGACCGATCGCTGTTGGAGGGCACTGGCCAGGGTCCGATCAGCAGGATCCAGAGTGCGATGAGGAGTCCCAAGGCGAGCATGCCTCGGCGGAGTCGCCTGCGGGAAGTGGGTGTTGGAGATTGGGGAGCGTTCATCTGTTTTTTTGTGTGTGTTGCTTTTGGGTATGCATGGTTGCGGGGACGGGCCAGTTTCGTCTTTCTTCGCGGGTGTCATTGCCTATAGAGTTTTGGCAAAGGTTGGCTGTTTGCGCAACGGGGAACAGGCGGATGGGGAACGCCTGCCTCTTGGTTGAATACGGTCGTGTCCACCTGTTGGAATTCCCCATGAGGTGTCGGATGAAGTCTTCCCAACATTGGTTTCAGTTGTTCTCAAGCGTGGCGATTGTGTTGCAGATGTGGCTGCTGCAAGTGCCTGTTACGGCCGAATCGGGTGCCTATGTCTGGCTCGAAGGCGAGTCCGGCAGCAGCGCGTTCGACGTTCAGCGGGGTGGCTGGGGGCATCCGGAATTTCTCTCAGAGGAGCGTTGGATTCACGTCAGTGTCGAGGCGGACCAGGTTGAGGGTGGGCTGCCGGAAGGCGGGATCGTGATCGACTACGACTTCGAGATTGAGAAGGCGGGCGCGTATGAGGTTTGGGACCGGATCGGGTTCGAGTTTGCGCGTTCGACATTCGAGTGGCGGGTGGACGACGGCGAGGGGGCCGCGGTGACGGCGGATGAACTGACGACGGACTGTGTCCCGCTGGATTTCTGGTGTGAGGTGGCGTGGCTGAAGCTCGGCGCAGCGGAGCTCTCGGCGGGTCCGCACCGATTGCAGATCCGGCTGCCGAAGCTTCGCAAAGCGGATGGCGGCTGGGAGCGTGTGTTGTACGCCTCGGACGCGCTCTGTCTGTATGCCGGCTCATTCAGGCCGGACTTCAAGTACCGGCCTGGTGGGCGTGAGCGGACGGAGTCTGACCGTGCTGCTGCGGAGCACAGGTTTGAGCTGCCGACGGCGCCTGGGGGGCAGCGTGCGATGGTTCGGCTCGACGGGTTGTGGGAGGTTGCGCGTGCGGATGAGCAGTTGCCGGGGCGGGTGGATGAGCCGATTGCGGAGCTGCCCGAGGCGCCGGTCTGGTCGGCGATCCCGGTGCCGAGCGACCGGAATGTGGTGCGTGAGGACCTGATTTTCGCGCATCGGCTCTGGTATCGAACGCGGGTCGCGGTGCCGGCTACGATGGCGGGGCGATCGTTTTTCATCGATTTCCCCAGTAACAATCTGAACACGACGGTCTATGTGAACGGGGTGTTATGCGGGTTTGAGCGCAATCCGTTCGTGCCGTTCCAGGTTGACGTGACCAAGGGGATGCGCGCGGGCGCGGTCAACGAGATCTGGGTGGGGATACGTGACGCGTGGTATGGGCGGTCGGCGGATCCGGAGCGGCCGATGAAGTTGCGCAGGACGTTCAACATGCCGATGCGTTTTTTCAGCGAGGGTTTTCAGGACCTCGATTATCCGGTGTGGAACTGTCCGCAATCGGGGATTCTCTGCACGCCGACGTTGTGGGCTGCGGGCGGTGCGGTCTACACCGAGGATGTCTTTGCGAAGCCGTCGGTATCGCAGCAGCGGATGGATGCGGAGGTCTCGCTGCGCAATCCCTCGGGCGGGCGCGTGAGTGGTGAGCTGCACTGGGCGGCGGTGGATGAGGCGACCGGGCGGTTGGCGAAGCGGTTTGAGCCGGTGCGGTTCGAGGTGGATCCGGGTTCGGCGCGGGTGATTCAGCTGTCGGAGGACTGGGCGGATCCGGAGTTGTGGTGGCCGAATTCGCCGCACCTGTATCGCCTGCGCACGACGCTGATGGTGGATGGGCGTGCGATGGATGTTGCGGAGACGACGTTTGGGTTTCGGGAGTGGCAATCGATGGGGACGAAGTTCGTGTTGAACGGTGTGGTCTGGCACATGTGGGCGGACCTGGTCGGCACGCACTCGTCGCCCGAGTCGTGGCTGGAGGCGTATCGTGCGACGAACCAGCGTATGATGCGTTTGATGATTGTGGGTCAGGGCGGGCATACGACGCGATGGCAGGGGTTGGAACCGCGGGAGGCACTTGATTTCTTCGATCGCAATGGCGTGGTGGTGCGGCGCAACACGACGCTCGACGGGGAGCGGATCGGCTATAACTTCAGCGAGAGCGACGAGGAGACGCGGCGCAAGCAGGGTGGTTCGGAGCTGAAGCTGGCGCTGATGGAGAATTGGCGAAGTCAGTGTGTGGCGCAGGCCAAGGGCGAGCGGAACCATCCCTCGATCCAGATTTGGACGATTGAGAACGAGTTCGCCTACATCAACCTGATCAATCTGTTGGGCAACAGTCCGAACATGGACGCCTATGAGGAGGAGATCACGCGGACGCACGACGCGGTGCGAGCCGTTGACCCCACGCGCCCCGTGATGATTGATGGTGGGGGCGCGACCAAGACGAACACGCTCAGCGTGCATGGTGATCACTACGTTGCGACATTGGATTCACGGTATCCCGACTTGGCTTACGAGGCGTTTACCGAAGGCGGCGGGCGGGGGCGCTGGAAGTGGGACATGCAGCGGCCGCGCTTTTTGGGTGAGGACTGGTTTGCGACGGGGATCAACCCGGCTGATTACGCGATGTGGGGTGGTGAAGTTGCGTTTCAGGGCAAGGCGGCGACGCGTGATGCGATTGCACTGATCTATCGCATGCTGAACGAGGGCTATCGTTGGGGCGGGTACTTTGCTGCGTGGCAGTTCTGGACGGGTTCCGAGGGGGGTGAGGCGCAGTGGGGTGCGAACCACCCGCGGGCGGTCTTCTGCCGGCAGTGGGACTGGACGTTCCCGTCGGACCGGGAGGTGGTCCGGACGTTCGGCATTTTCAACGACACCCGGTTTGCGGAGCCGATCACGTTTCAGCGGCAGCTCCTGATCGACGGGCGCGAGGTCTATTCCAAGGAGAGCACGCAACAAGTGGCGCCTGGGACCGCGTTCAAGCTCGACGACCGGATCCCGATGCCGGCGGTCACGGATCGGACGGCCGGGGAGTTACGGCTTACGCTGGTGGTTGACGGAGAATCGGTGTTTGAGGACGTCAAGCCGCTGGCGATCTTGCCGCCGCCTGTGCTTGAGGGGATTGACGCGGGTGCGCTGGCGGTCTGGGATCCGAAGGGTGCGGCGGCTGAGTTTCTGGAGGCGCTCGGGGTGTCGTTCGTTCGGGTTGAATCGATCGAGGGCATCCCTGGGTCTGCGAAGCTGCTGTTGGTCGGGGCGGACGCGCTGTCGGAGGAGGCATCGACCTCGACGCAATTGGCGGCGTTTGCCTCGAAGGGGCATTCGGTGGTGGTGCTGGACCAGGACCATCCATTGAAGTATCAGGCGCTCCCGGCGGAGATGGAGCTTGCGCCGCGGACGGACGAGAACGATTTCGGGACAGAGATCCCGACTTCGGCGGGAAAGACGGCGTTCATTGAGGACGCGTCCCATCCGGCGTTGCAGGGGCTGAAGAACGCGGACTTCTTCACCTGGGGTCCGGACCACCAGGTCTTCCGCAATGCGTATCGCAAGCCGACCCGTGGAGCGAAGAGTCTGGTGCAGTGCGGGCCGCGGCTCGGCTTTTCCGCGTTGGTGGAGGTGCCGGTCGGCGAAGGGTTGATGCTGTTGAGTCAGCTCGACATCGGGGCGAAGCTGGGGGTGAATCCGGTGGCTGACCAGCTCTTGGTGCAGCTGATCCGCACCGGTTTGGAGTACGAGCGGGTTCTCGCGCCGGTGGCGGTGGTATCGGAGGATGCTGAGTTGCTGACGGCGTTGGATGCGATCGGCCTGAAGTATTTCACCGCAGACGATCCGTTGGAAGCGATCAGTGGGGGGGCGGCCGCTATCGTGATTGTCTCGGCGCAACCGGCCAACCTGGCTGGTTTGGCCGAGGGCGCGGAGGAGTTGAGCCGGTTTTGGGCGCGTGGCGGCAATCTTCTGCTCTGTGGGCTCACGCCGGAGGGTTTGGCTGCCTACAACCGCATTGTCGGGGTGGAGCATCATATTCGGCCGTTCGGGCGCGAGCGTGTGACGTTCCCGGCGGTGCGCGATCCGCTGACGGCGGGGTTGACGACGGGTGATGTCGTGATGCTTTCGGGCGAGCGGATCTTTGGCTGGACCGCGGACGAGTATGTGGCCGCCGATGTCTTTACGTACATCGTGGATCTGGATGACATCGCGCCGTTTGCCCGGAGTGACTTCGGCAATTTTGGGAACATCGTCAATGGTTTTGTCGGTTCGGACGGCTGGCCGTTGATCATCGACTTCGAGTTTCCTCGGGATGGCGGACCGTTCGAGATCCGGATGGAGCTGCCGTCGGAGCAGGTGGTGACGGAGTACGTGCATGACATGTCGTTGAACTACAACCCGACCACGCGGATCGGGCTGTTGTTCGACGGCGGGGACGGTGTCGAGTTCGAGTTGGATGCGGCTGGCGACGCGGAGAGTTTTGCGATCGCCCCGCCGCGGCGTGCGAGGCAGGTCACGCTTCAGCTGCTTGATTATCGGGCCGATCCGGGCCGCCGTCCGCTGGTCGGCATTGACAACATCGAGTTGAAGGTGCAGCGCTCGGATGCGTGGCGGGAGCGGGTGCGTCCCATGTTGAATCTCGGCGGGCTGGTTCGCTACCGGTTTGGTGCGGGTAATGCGATCCTTTGCAACCTGAATTTTCAGGAGCGGGAAGCGGTCCCGATCAACAAGACGAAGAAGCGGACGATCCTGGCGGCGATCCTGCGGAACTTGAATGCCGAGTTCCAGGGCGAGCGCACGGTGATTCCGGGAGGGGATTTGGAGTATACACCGCTGGATATTCACACCAAGGCGACGACGTACAAGGACGAGCGTGGCTGGTTCGGGGATGGGCGTTTCAGCTTCAAGTCGTTGCCGGCGGGGGTGCACGAGTTCCAGGATGTGGAGTATTGGATCTATGAGATGCCGACCTCACCGGTTCCGCAGGTCCTGATGCTCGGCGGCAGGGATGTCCCGGGGGATTTACCGGAGGCGATCGAGGGGATTCCGGTTGGGATGGAGGCGGACGCGCTCTTCTTCCTGCACACGGCCAGGATCGACCGGCCGATGAGTGAGAGAGAGCGTGAAGAGGGGGCGAAGATCGAGCTCTGCAAGTATGTGATTCACTACGCCGATGGCGAGCGGGTCGAGGTCCCGGTTTACCTCGGACTCGATGTGGATTCCTGGTTGCAGGCTTCAGCGCCGCGTGCGCTGCCGGGCGCGCAGCTGGCTTGGACGCAGGCGTATCCGGATGGGGAGCATCATGCTGCGCTCTATGCTATGCAGTGGAACAATCCGCGGCCGGTGGGAGAGATTGAGTCGGTTGATCTGGTGTATGGCGCGGATGGGGAGCG
>CALLYA010000527.1 GCA_937875495.1 uncultured Verrucomicrobiota bacterium | reverse complement strand
GCCACAGAGGGCACAGAGTTCACAGAGAGATTCTCCCATATGCCATGGACGTGGCATCTTGTTTGAGGCTCCCCATGTGTTCATTTTGAGTGTCGTCTTCTCGTTGAAAATGGATGTGTAGATTGCGTTTCCGACTTCCGAAGCGCAGCTTTTGCCGGTCAAGTTGACCCGCTGGTTAGCACAGAACTCAGGCCAACAACGCACCGGGACCACCACAGCATTTCTTATATTTCTTGCCGCTACCGCAGGGACAAGGCTCATTTCTTCCAACCTTTTCGGATACTGAAGGCAAAGTAGGATGCAACATTTTCTCCAAATCCGATATGTCTTCAGGTTTATCTGGTTCAAACCCAATGATATAGTGCCACCCATGCTCCATACATGTTTCAGCAACATATCTTGCTGTTGCTTCAGAATGTACACGAACGATTATTGGTCGTTTCTCTGTTCCTAGTTTTGCCATTTTAATCCTATGCGCTTGGTTGATCTTTAGTGCTAACAAGTGGTCGTGTTGAAGAACTCTTCAACACACCATTCCGGCGACGCTCGTCCAGAAACCAGCAAACGTAGCCCGTCGGGGGGGACGCCGTCAAGCGAAGTGCCCGGTCGCAGTTTCACTGTGAGAATCGCCAGGAATATTCAACATAGCATGCCAGGAAGCATGTTAGATTCTCGTAGGAGACGAAGTCATGATCAATGTCCCCTCCAGACTGTGGCGGGAATACGACGAACGGCCCTCGCTTCAGCCGGGTTGCTTCAGAGATAGGAAAGGACTGCCTCTGCGGCCCCTGCGATCTCTGCGGGAGTCTTCCCCATCCGAAACCGGAGAGCTTGGGCATGTCCGAGTGCACCGGGCGGGCGACCACGTCATCGGCCGTCCGCCCGGCTGGTCCATGCCTTGGACGGGATCAGGCCTCGCTGGGGTGCGTCCAGGGCGCGCGGTAGGGCCGTTTGAGCAGACGCGTCGCCTCAGGGTCGTTGAGGACCGTGCCGGTCGCCGGGTCGTACTGCAGGGTGCGTCCCAATTGGAGCGCGAGATTGGCGAGGATGCAGCTCGTGGTCGAGATGAAGCCCTCTTCGATGTCGGCGATCGGCCGACTGCGATTGGCGCGGGCTTCCAGCAGATCGAGCATGTGCCGGCGGATCGCAGGAGCGACATGCTTTTCGAGGTCAGGCTCGGTCTTGTCGACCGGGTATTCCTCAAGCTCGAAGACCACGTCTTGATGCATCGGCTGCCCACCGCCCTGCGGGATGAAGTCCCACTGATTCACACTGGCCTTGAGCGTGCCTTTGCTGCCGTAGATCGTTGCGCCCCAAGGGTAGGCCGGATCGGGGGTGCTCCCCCAGGTCCGGTGTTGCCAGACGACCTGGAGGTCATGGAAGTCGAAGGTGGCGTTCTGGGTGTCGGGAATGGTGGCAATGCTTGCGGTGTCGACGAGAATGCCGCCGGTGGAGGCGACCCGGGTCGGCCAGCCGAGGTCGAGCAGCCAGCGCACCATATCGAGCATATGAATGCACATATCACCGACAATGCCGTTGCTGTACTCGGTGAAACTGCGCCAGCCGCGCGGGTGCGCGACCCCATGGAACGTCCGCATCGGCGCCGGCCCGGTCCACATCTCCCAGTCCAGATGCTCGGGCGGCTCCTGAGCGGGGGGATTGCCGCGGGTGCGCATGTGGTAGTAGCAGTAGATCTCTACGAAGGCGATATCGCCGAGGAGGCCTTCCTTGATCACCTTATCTTTCGCATCGATCAGGTGCGGTGTGCTTCGGCGCTGGGTCCCGACCTGGACGACCCGCTCATGTTTGCGGGCCGCCGCCAGCATGGCCCTGCCTTCCTCGACGTCGATGCTGATCGGTTTCTGGACATACACATCCGCTCCGGCCTTGACCGCCTCGATCATCGGCAGTGCATGCCAGTGGTCCGGCGTGGCGACCAGGACGAGATCGAGGTCCTTCTCGGCCAGCATCTCACGATAGTCATGGTAGGTGCGCGGTCGATTCCCGGATTCCTGTCGGCCGGCGACGATGTCGGCGGCATTGTTGAGCATTCGACGGTCGACATCGCAGAGGGAGACGACTTCGGCAGGTGTGACCTGAAGCAATCGGAGGAGGTCACACTTGCCGTACCAACCTGTGCCGATCAATCCTACGCGGAGCGGTTTCCCGTCCGAAGCGGCAAAGGCGGGGAATGACGACGCCAGGGACGTCAGTGCCAGCGCGGAAGCGCCCTTCTGGAGGAATTGTCTACGGTTCATGAGCCGCATTACACCCTAAATCGAGGGCCGCGTGCAAGGATTTGTGGTCGGTCCTTCAGCGGCCACTGACCATCTGCAGGCGGGCAGCGAGTCGGCTAGGATCGCGCGAGCATTCTACTACCCGATGCTACCCCGCATGTGGTAAGCATTATGGCGGGTAGGGCGGGGCCCGAGCGGATGGGGACCGCGAATGACGCACGAAGGACCGATTGGGGGTGCCGAATGAGACATGCGAGAGTACGAGCGTGGCGGGGGATCTTTTTGACGGGGATGCTCCTGGTGGTGGCAGGTTCCTGGGTGCATGCCTCAGCGCAGGGCGGCCTGAGTGGGCTGACCCAGATTCAGAGCGGGGTGAAGAGCAAGCGGATCAGTAGTTACGATCGCACCGGCGGCAACAACGACCGCCTGGAGAACATCCGCACCGGGGAGCGGCGCGTCCTGTGTGACATCGAGGGCGCGGGGGTGATCCAGCACATCTGGATCACGATCGCGCCGCCGCCGCCGGGGCTCAATCGCAACGATATCATCCTGAGGATGTATTGGGACGGCAGCGAGCAGCCATCGGTCGAGACGCCGATCGGGCCGTTCTTCGGTCAGGGCTGGGACGAGGCCTACACTTACAACTCGCTGCCGATCGTGGCGGGTCCGATCGAAGGGCGCGCGTTGGTCAGCTACTTCAAGATGCCGTTCGCCAAAGGCGCGCGGATCGAGATTGAGAACCAGAACCTGAAGCCGATCGATGCCTTTTATTACTACATCGATTACCTGGAGCTCGAGGCGCCCCAGGCCGGAAGTGGGTATTTCCACGCCTGGTATAATCATCAGCTCACGGAGACCCGCCCGGACGGCGAGAACGAGTGGGACCTGCTCCGGCCGGGCGGCATGTCGAGTCCGAACCGGTTGGGCGAGGACAACTATGTGATTCTGGATGTCGAAGGCAAGGGCCACTTTGTCGGGGTGAACTACTACGTCAACAACCCGTCCCCGGTCTGGTACGGCGAGGGCGACGACATGATCTTCATCGACGGCGACCCGATGCCGACGCTGCACGGCACGGGGACCGAGGACTACTTCAACACCTCGTGGTGTCCGAAGGAGCCGTTCTCGCATCCGTACTACGGCTATCCGCGGGTGAACGAGAACATCGGCTGGCTCGGCCGGACGCATGTGTACCGGTATCACATCGAGGACCCCATCTTCTTCGAGCGCTCGCTCCGGTTCACGATTGAGCATGGCCACAATAACTACCTGCCGCTGGACCTCGCGAGCGTCGCCTATTGGTACGCGGAGTCGCCGATGCAGCTGCCGCCGATCCAGAGTCGTGCGGAGCGTACGCCGCAGCCGGAGATCGACTTCGACGACATCCACCGTTGGCGCGACGCCTGGCGGCGGGAGAAGGGTGGCGGACCCGGACTCTGGGGCAATGAAACGCACGTCCTGGAGAACCCGATTCACGAGTGGCTGATCCTGGGTCCTTTCGAGAACCCGCAGGGGGTCGCCGGCTTCGACGAGGTCTGGGCGCCCGAGGAGGAGGGCGTCGATCTGACCGCGGAGTACCGTGGCAAAGGCAACCAGCCGATCCGATGGCAGGCCTATTCGGTCGCCCGCAACGGCCTGATGAACTTCGACCAGATCTATGCCGCCGAGGATTTCGCGGTCGCCTTCGGCTCGACCTGGGTCTATGCGCCAACGCAGACGCGGACCCAGCTCAAGGTCGGCAGCGACGACGGGGTCAAGGTCTGGCTCAACGACCGGGTGGTGCTTTCCAGGAATCTGAGGCGCGGTGCGATCCCGGACTCTGACATCGTGGAGGTCGTGCTCGAGGAAGGCTGGAATCACGTGCTGGTCAAGAACGTCGAAGAGGGGGGCGATTGGGGGTTTTTCCTGCAGTTCGACGATCCGCAGCAGAAGCTTAAGTACAGCGCCACAAGAGAGCCCTGATTCCCGGATGGGGAGGTCTCGCGCAGAGGCGCAGAGGCGCAGAGGCGCAGAGGGGCAAGGATTTGCCCCTCTGTGTCCTCGGTGATCTCTGTGGCAAATCCCTTCCGCAAACGCCACCGCGCCTCTGCGCGAGGCTCTCCGGATGGGAAGACACAGGGGGGGGATAAGGAGGGCATGTCGGCATGGGACGGCGGGCGAGATTGAAGTACACGATCTATCTGCTCTTCAGTGTGGGCGTCACGGTCGTTGTCCTGACCTATCTTTTTTCGCAGGTGCACCCCGCGGAGGTGCTGCGGATGGGCATGGGCCTGCGGCGCGAGGGGCTCATCGCGTTTCTCGCCTGCTCCCTGGCGATGAGCATCTGTCGGCTCTGGCGCTACGAGATCCTGCTGCGCGTCTCCGGTTTCAATCCTCCGCGGTTCAGTCTTTTCCTGGTCGTCTTGGTCCGCAATTTCTTCTCCGATCTCTTGCCCGCGCGGCTGGGCACCGCCATTTATGTCTACCTGGTGACCACCCGACTGGGCGTCACGTTCTCTGCAGCGGCCTCCAGTTTTGCCGCGAGCCTGCTGCTGGACATCCTGGCGATGGCACCACTGGTCGCCCTGGCCGTGTGGCTGCTGGGCGGGGCGGTAGCCGGCGGCGCAGCTGCACTCTGGGCCGGAGTGCTGATGCTGGCCGTGGTGACGGTCTCGGCCTGGGCGCTGCTGCCGCATGCGTTGGGCTGGGCCGCACGATGCATGCTGGCACGGTCCGGCCTGCGGCGGCGGGCGTGGGCAAGGGGACTCCTCATGGCCGCGCTCGGGATCCGGCGCGAACTGGGGCGAATCCGCACGGCCGGGATCTACGGCCGGGTATTCGTCTTGTCATTGCTGATCCGAATCGGGAAGTATGCCGGCATGTATTTCCTGCTGTGGGCATTGCTCGCACCGAAGGGCTACGGCTTTGCACAGCTGCCGCCGGCGAAGATCTTTATGGGCCTGACCGCTGCGGAGCTGGCGGCGAGCACGCCGGTCTCGGGGGTTGCGGCCATCGGCGCGTACGAGGGGGCATGGGCGATGGCGTTTCAGCTGCTCGGGTTCCCGGTCGATATCGCCCAGCTCTCCAGTCTGGCGCATCACGCCATCACTCAGCTGTTCGGCTATGGAGTCGGCCTGCTGGCGATGCTGTTGTTGTTACTGCCCCGATTTGCGGTGGCATCAACCCATGCCATGCCTGCGGCAGGGCCGGGGAGCGAATAGGCGTTCGCCATGCGAACCTTGGCGACGAACAGGAATGCAACCTCAACCAATAACTTCGAGGGTACCGCTCATGCGAATCCGGAACCGGAAAGCCTCCCGCAGAGGACGCGGTGGCGTTTTCGACCTGGCCAAAGGGGTGGGTAGGGCCAGTGCACTGGTCCAAACCATTTTGGGGAGAATTTTCCTGCTGACTGACCAAAGCAGTGGCAGAAAACAGCTCCGACGCGTCTGCATACGCCCACTCCGAATGCCCCGCTCCGTTCTCTGCGATCTCGGCGGGAGGCCTCCCCATACAGCACCGGAGACCGTTCGTTGTCCGTCAATGGGGTTATCGTGCGGGCTCATGCTGAGTGTGCAAGGGATCAAGCGGGGCGTTAAGCTCTTCGCCTATCTTTTCACCCTTTTGGGGATACACGCGGCGGAGCCTGATTTCGGGCCCAACGTGCTGGTGTTCGACCCGGCCCAGGCGGGGATGCAGGCGCGGATCGATACGGTCTTCGAAGAACAGGAGCGCGCGCAGTTCGGCTCGGGCAGGTATGCGCTTCTGTTCAAGCCGGGGCGATACGCGATCGAGGTCCCGGTCGGGTTCTACACACACCTGGCCGGCCTCGGCAGGTTACCGGGCGAGGTCGTGATCGACGGGCATGTCTGGACCGACGCCGCCTGGATGCGGCACAACGCCACCTGCAATTTCTGGCGCGCGGTCGAGAACGTGACGATCGCACCGCCGGACGGCGTCAATATCTGGGCTGTTTCCCAGGCAGCGCCGATGCGCCGGACGCACGTGCGCGGCGACCTCCATCTCTCTTCGAGCGGTTGGTCCAGCGGCGGGTTTCTGGCCGACAGTCGGATCGACGGGATGGTGAAGGCAGGCAGCCAGCAGCAGTGGTTCTCGCGCGGCAGCAGTTGGGGCGAGTGGACCGGTGTGAACTGGAACATGGTATTTGCCTGTTGTGAAAACCGGCCGGAAGGCGCGTGGCCCGAAGTGGGGCTGACCTGGACTACCGATCCGCCAGTGGCCAGAGAGAAGCCGTATCTGACCGTGGATGCGGCCGGCGCATGGTTCGTTCAGGTGCCGCCGCTGCGGCGATCGCCGGAGGCGGGCACGACCTGGGCGAATGGTGAGGCGCCGGGGGTGGCGGTGCCGCTCGAGCGGTTCTATATCGCCAAGGCCGGGATCGACGACGCCGCGAGCATCAACGCCGCGCTCGAATTAGGTAAACATCTCATTGTCACTCCAGGCATCTATCCGATCGAGGCGCCCATCATCGTACGCCGGCCCGGAACGATTCTCTTCGGGCTCGGGTATCCCACCTTCAGACCCACGACCGGAAAGAACGCTCTGCGGGTGGAAGCGACCGCGGGCGTGATCGCCTGTGGCCTGGTCTTCGATGCCGGCCCGCAGGAGAGCGAGACGCTGGTGGAGTTCGGCACGCCGGGAACGGATGCGGGTGATGCGCAAAATCCCAGCTGCATCTTCGACCTCGTCTGCCGCGTCGGCGGCTATGGTCCGGGACAGGCCAAACGCATGGTGGCGATCCATACCAGCCATGTCCTCGGCGAGAACCTCTGGCTCTGGCGCGCGGATCACGGGGCGCATGTCGGTTGGACCGATAACAGATGCGAGACCGGACTCCTCGTGGAGGGCGATGATGTGACCATCTACGGCCTGTTCGTGGAGCATACCCAGGGCTATCAAACGGTTTGGAACGGCGAGCGCGGCCGGCTCTATTTCTATCAGAGCGAGATGCCGTATGACCCGCCCGAGCAGTCCGCCTGGCGGAGCCCCGCCGGCGACGGCTTCGCATCGTACAAGGTGGGTAAGGACGTGCAGGCCCATGAGGCCTGGGGACTTGGCGTGTATCACGTATTCCAGAAGGCAGCGGTCGTCGCCGAGCGCGCCATTGAAACCCCGACCGGCCCCGGCATCCGCATCAACCACGCGCTCACCTTCCGCCTCGGCGGCGGCAAGCCGGGCAGCGGCATCCGCCACGTCATCAACGACCAAGGCAGCGAGGTCATCACCAGCCAGAAAGCCACCATCGACACTTACCCGTAGGCGGCACGACATCGCGTGCCGCAGTGGGGGAGTTGCCACAGAGGGCACAGAGTTCACAGAGAGATACTCCCATATGCCACGGACGAGGCAGTCCTTGCTTTAGCCGGGTTGCTTCAGAGATGGGAAAGGACTGCC
>CALLYA010000526.1 GCA_937875495.1 uncultured Verrucomicrobiota bacterium | reverse complement strand
ATCCCGTATTCATTTCCTGGAGCGACGATCCAGAGTTGTCCGCAATCCCTGATCAGCTCCCGCTAGATGGTCAACACGTGACGCCTACAAAACCTGGGAGCGCGGGCATCTTGCCCGCAGTGAAAGACTTGAAAGCCCTGGGAGCGCGGGCATCTTGCCCGCTTGCGGGTGAGATGCACACATAGTGCAGGACCTGGGCAGGATGAAAGATGGGGACGGGATGCAAGTGGAGGTAGATGCGGGCAGGATGCCCGCGCTCCCAGGTCATAACCGAGCGGACAAGGAATGGAACCGTCGCGGCTATCTGCCGCATTTCGACCACCCCTCATCACCCATCAAAGCCTATGTCCTATTCTGCGGCATCGCCGCCTGATTGAGAGCGAGTCTATGGTCTTTCAGGCTGGAGGCCCTTTCCATTGCCTGGGCAAGTGTTGGCAGGGCTTGGTCATTGCCGATTTTCCCGCATTTCAGGGCGGCGGCTGCGTTCGCCAGGCGCAGGCAATCATGGTGTTCCAGACCATTGAGAAGGCCGAAAATCATAGCACCGCAAAACACATCGCCTGCGCCGTTGGAATCTACGACGTCGACCGTATGTGCGGGAATGGAATACCAACTCTCTGCAGTGGCGAACATCGCGCCCTCCTGGCCGAGCGTGACCGAGATCGATTGCGGACCGGCTTCGAGCAACCGGCGCATACCCACGCGGATGTCCGGTTCGCCCATGAACTGCTCGATGAAGTGTCTCGGACAATGCAGGTGTGTGACATACGGAAGCAGCTCTTGTACGCCCGGCTTGGGTGAACCGGAATCGAGAAAGACGGTCCCGCCGGATTCGCGCATGGTCCGGGCCGCTCTCAGCGCGGCCGCCTGTGGCCAACCGTCCAGATGGAGCGCCGTGAACTGTTGGAAATAGTCCAGGGGGATCTTCGCGAGCGCGGGAGGAGTCGGCATTCGATGGCAGGCGGTGGTCCTTGTCCCATTTCGGCGGGAGAGCCAAACATGGGCAGATGCCGACATTGCGCCCGGTATCCCGATCGATTGGCTGTGATCGATGCGTTTGGCTCGCAGGTGGCCTTCGATGAGGTTTCCGGCTGGATCGTCGCCCCATGCGGAGATCAGGGCGCAATTGATCCCCCATTTCCTTAGCAGCGCCAGGGCGGTTGGCACGGGGCCACCGACCTGCAATCGAGTTTCGAGGCAATCGGTTTTGGTATCTTCGCGAGGGTATTCGGACAGGACCGACACCTGATCGAGAACGATCGTCCCGAGGCCGAGGATGGATTGGGGTTTCAAAGTGGGCAAGAACATGCGCCGTACCGTAGCGATGACGCCTCTGATTGCCAGTCGCTCTACGGCGGACCCTGACCAACCGTTGCATGACAAAACTGTCATCTGGGGACGGGTATTGAGTTCATGTTTGTCCTGTTATGTAGGGTGAAGATTCGGAAAGAAGTCAACAACTCAACGAAACCAAAGTCGAAGACAAGGAGAACGAAGATGAACGCGAATTTGAAGAAGATCACCAGTATTGGAGCGGCCTGTGGGATTGCAGTCTTCACCTGGACCCTGGCGAGTGCGCAGGAGGGTGAGGTGCAGAATGATGCCAAGGCACCCGTCGCGCCGGAGTCGGTCGGTGCGGCGCCTGCTCAGGGGGTTGGCCCCGCAGATTGCCCGTTGGGGCCGCAGCGGTTGCGCCAGGGCGTGGGCCAGGGGCGTGGGCCTGCCGGCGATCGCGGTCCGCGTATGGGGGCTGAAGGGCGTCCCGGCCGTCGGGGTGGGGATGCAGAAGTGGGCCGACCGCGTCAGGGGCGGCGCGGGGCAGGCGGTCCCGGACAGTTCGCAAACGCACAGGGCGCCCGTCGCGGAGGTGCAGGTCTGAACGCTTGTCCTCAGTGCGGTTGTTCGTTCGGTCCTGGTGCAGGCGGGCGGCAGGGGTTCGGTCCGCAGGCACCGGGAATGGGTCGTCGTGGAGGTGCCGGCCAGGGACCGTCCGCATTCGGGGCCGGCGCGCCTGGTGGACGGGGTCGGCAGCAAGCGATGGGCCCGATGGGCCCCGGATTCGGCGGCGGCTTCGGGCAGGGCTTCGGACCGGGTCGTGGCTTCGGCCGGTAGGTCGGGGCAGGGGCCGGCCTGAGGCTCCCGCATCAGGCATGAGGACTGAGGCATGAGGACTGAGGACTGAGGACTGAGGACTGAGTATTGCAGGGAGATTCCCTTCACGGTTTCGCAAACAGGTTGAATCGGGTCAGGGGTCAGTAACTTTTAACTGGCCCCTGACCCTTCGGCTTTCGGTCCCGGGGGTTGTTCGAAAAGGTAGCCGCTATCCCAGCCTGACCTTCACCTCCCGCATCTTGAGCGCCTCCCGCCGAGGGCGCAGAGGTCGCGGTGGCGTTTTCGACCTGGTGTCGGGTGTGGGTTGGGTTCATGCCCTGATCCAAACTGCATTTCCTGGGAACTCTGGGATGGTTTATATCCTGATGAACAAGGTATTTGCAGAATACAGCGCCGCCGTTTCTGCTCTCCCCGTCCTTCGACCCCGATGGTAAATTTTGCTTCCCCATTAAAGTTTCTTGACCTGTTGTGAGTGAGCAGGGCATTTAGGCAAGGTCACCAATTGAATTTCAACCGACGGGGGGAGGGCAAGGATGTCCCTGAACGGTATCGATTTTGGTGTGATCTTTTTGTACCTACTGATCACGGTCGGGCTTGGAATCTATTTAGGGCGTCGGATCAAGACCGGCAGGGATTACTTCCTGGGTGGGCGCAAGCTGCCTTGGTGGGCGATCGGGATGTCACTGGTCGTTTCGGACATCGGGGCGATCGACATCGTAGGAATTGCCGGATCGGCCTATTTGTACGGGATTGTGATGGGGAACTTCGACTGGATCGGCTGTGTGCCGGTGATGGTCATTGCGGCGTTTCTATTCATCCCGATGTTCTGGAAGGCGGAGGTTTCGACGGTGCCGGAGTGGCTCGGACTGCGATACAACCTGTCGGTGCGGACGATCTCCGCGGTGATCTGGGGTGCGTTTCTGGCCTGCAACCTGGGGATCATGTTGTATGCGACGGCGGTGATGCTGAACGTACTGCTCGACCTGAATCCGAAGGTGATGATCGTTGCGGAGGAACCGGCGGTCTTCGAAGGGGTACAGGCGCGGGTTGGGGCGAAGGATTTTCAATTCTATTTTGTGCAGCCGGGGGATGACATCCCCGCGTTGGTTGAGCGCGAAGACCCCAACATCGTCATGGTCGATGCCGCGATTGCGCAGCCGCCTCCGGTATGGGCCGAGGCGCTCTATGCTACGGAGCGATCACCGCTCGTCCTCTTCTCGGGCGTTTCGGCCGATAGTGGCGCGCGTGATTGGGTGGTTCCAATCGAGGGCGGCGAGCTTTCGGTGGCGGAGGCGGTGGGCGAGCTCGGGCGTCCGGCCAGATGGAACCTGATGTATTCCATCATCCTGATGGGAGTGGTCATAGGGCTCTACACCTTTTTTGGCGGCCTGACGGCGGTGGTTTACACCGATGTGATCCAGTGCGCGGTCATGATGGTCGGCTGTTTCTTCACGCTCTTTTACGGTATCCATCGCCTGGGCGGGCTCGGTGCCTTCATGGAGGCCGTGCGTGGGCTCGGGGAGCGAACCCAGGATCATTTCCATCTGATTCTGCCGGCGGACACTGTCACGCCCTATCCGTGGTCGGGCATCTTTCTCGGCCTTGGCATGGTCCTGGCCAGTGCGTACTGGATCGGCAATCAATCGATCGTCCAGCGGTCGTTCGCCGCACGGTCTGAGGGCGAGGCGAAGGCTGCCTATCTCTGGGGTGCCTTGCTGAAGGTCTTGATCCCGTTCGCCGTGGTCGTGCCTGGGATCATTGCGCTCGCACACAATCCGAATGTCGGTGATGCGGACAAGGCGATGGCGGTGTTGATCCGCGACATCATGCCGCCCGGACTGCTGGGGATCTTTTTTGGTGCGTTTCTCGCGGCGTTGATGTCGAGCGTGGATTCCTGTCTCAATTCAGCGGCGACGCTCTGGACGAAAGACATCTATCAGCGCTTCTTCAGGCCGCAGGCGACCGATCATCACCTGCTGGTGGTCGGGCGAGTATGGACGGTGGTTTTCATCATTTGGGGGATCCTGTTCGGGCGTTTTTCAGCCCGATTCGAGAGCATCTACACCCTGATTCAGACGCTGCTGACGCTCTTTCAGGGTCCGAGTCTGGCGATCATCATATTGGGTGTCCTTTGGTCCAGGACGACCGGTCATGGTGCGCTTGCCGGTCTGCTCAGCGGTCTCGGCTGTTCGGGGGGGCTGCTCTGGATCAACGCGCACGCCTCGGTCCCGCTCTTCCGGATCGCGGATCCATACCTCTACATCGCGTGGTGGTCGTTCGTCATCTCGTTGGCTGTGACCGCGGTGGTGAGCCTTATGACGCCCAGGGAGCCTGAGGAGAAGCTTCGGGGGCTGGTGTATCGCTGGGACCGGCGAAACCCGAGACCGGGGAAGGAGGCGGCATGAAATCGATGGTGATCCTCGCAGTATCGGCGCAATCGGTCGCCGATTTCTTTGCAAACATATTGCGCGGTCCTGGGGAGATGATGCGCCAGTGGGTCGTGGCCGTTCCCCCGCCGATGGCGCGAGGGATCTTTCTGGCCTATTTTCTCCTGTTGGCCCTTTGGATCCTACGATTGCCTAGGGCTGAGGTCGTGGTTGCGCATCCCAAGACCGGCAAATTGGTGAATTTACGTTATATCGCTCTCCTTGCGCTCGTTTCACAGATTGTAATATATTCAATCTTTTAGGCAAGAGGGAGGCGGGGATGGCCCGCATCGCAATACTATCGGACATCCATGGGAACAGAGAGGCGCTGGACGCGGTCCTTGAGGACCTCCAAGCGGCTGATCTGTATTGGAACATTGGGGATGTGATTGGCTACGGCCCGGATCCTGCGTATTGCCTGGAAAAGATGGATCGATTGGGTGCGTTTACGGTCCAGGGCAACCATGAGTTTGCGTTGTTGCGGCTGCTGGAGGAGGATTTCGACATTGGGTTCAACATCATTGCCTTCGAGGCGCTGATGTGGACGATGAAGCAGCTTAGTTCCGAGCATCTGCGTTTGATTCGTCGTTTTCCGAAGTCCTTGGTCTATCGTAAGGCGCATTTGGTACACGGCTGTCCCCCGGACAATGTCCGTACCTATCTGTACCATGAGCCGCGGATGTTGAAGGTTGCCGCGGATCATATGCAGGCGCCGATCTGTGTGATCGGGCACACGCATTTCCCTGGGATTGCGTATGCTCTGCGTTCGGACACACCGGGACGCAACGGGCATTGGCGCGGGGTGACGCTTGAGAAGGGGAGTGGGCATCTGGAAGTGAGGGCGGAGATGCGGGTCTTTTTGAATCCCGGCAGCGTCGGTCAACCCCGGGATGGGAATGCCAAGGCGAGCTATGCGCTGCTGGATACGGAGACCGACATCATCACTATTCACCGGGTTGCCTACGATGCGGAAAAGACCAAGGCGAAGATGTTACGGCTGGGGCTGCCGGAGGTCCTTGCCTACCGATTGGTTGTGGGGCGGTAGGCTGGTCGGGGAGGTTGAGACAGTGGGTGTTGGGATCGGTGTTACGGAGCGTGCGCGTGGGGTGCGGGGGGCGAAATTTCTCCCGAGGGTGTTCTTATGGATCGCGGTCTATTGCTTGGCGAGCTCGGGAGTCGCGTTGTGCGCGACGATCGCGGAGCGTGAGACCGTCCTGGGGGCTGTTCTCGATGCGGCCCTGGCGGATCCGATTTTGGCAGGTGCCGCGGTCGGGGTACGGCTGGAGGCCGGCGATGGGCGGGTGGTTTACGAGCGCAACGGCGATCTCCGGCTGATGCCGGCGTCGGGGCTCAAGCTGGTGACTGGGGGATGTGCCTTGGATCTGCTTGGGCGGCGGTTCACGGCGGTGACGGAGGTGGTGGCCGATGCCCCGGTGGTGGGAGGGGTTCTGGATGGGCCGGTGTACTTGCGTGGGGGCGGGGATCCATCGCTCGACATGGCGGCGTTGGAGGCGTTTGCACGGGCGATTGCGGCGGCGGGTGTGCGAACGATTCGGGGGGATGTGTGCGGCGACGAGACACTCTTTGGCGCAGACCGATTCGGCGTCAACTGGTCGGTCCAGCATCTGGAGCGATATTACGCGGCACCGGTCAGTGCCTTAAGTCTCAACAAAAACGTGATCGATTTCTGGTTCCTTCCCGGGCCGGCGGTGGGTGCACCGGCTAGGTTCCGAACCGAGCCGGGTCCCGGCGGTGCCTATCTCGCGTTGGAGAACCGCTCCGTGACGACCTCGCCTACGGATGCGGGGGAGGGCTGCACCCTCTATTTGCGGCGCCTGCTCTGGACGCCACGTGTCCTCTTGGTAGGCACGATTCCCGTCGACTACCAGGGTGAGTTCGAGGAAGCGGTGACGGTCACCGAACCTGCGCATTTTGCCGCATCGATGTTGCATGCCGCGTTGGGCGCGGCCGGGATCGCGGTGGAGGGCCGTGTGGATATCGGTACGACGCCGGTGGGAGGACGGGTTCTGGCCCAGCACAGCTCCGCGCCGTTCGAGGTTCTGATGCAGCGGCTGTTGAAGCGCAGTGACAATCATTATGCGGAGCTGATGCTGCGGCACCTGAGTGTTTCCCACGGCGATGGCGCCGGCACTCGCGCGGACGGTGAGCGGGTGGTCCGCGATTGGCTGGCGCGCTTTGTCTGTGCGGATCCTGATGACGTGGTGATGGCGGACGGCAGTGGTCTGTCGCGTCTGAACCTGACGACCGCTCGGGTGCTATGCGGGGTATTGCAGTACATGCAGCGGCACAAGGATGGGCGCGTCTTTAGGGACGCGTTGAGCTGTGGAGGGGTGGACGGAACCTTGCACGCGCGGTTGCTGGATCCGCCGGCACGGGGGATGGTATGGGGCAAAACGGGCTATATTGATCGGGTGCGGACGATCGCCGGCTACTTGGTGGTGGAAGGCGAGGGGGCCGTTCCGGTGTTCAGCATTCAACTGAACCACTACCTGGCGGAAACGGCCGAGGTCACACGGTTACAGGATCGGATGGTACAAGCGATGGCGGCGTGGGCAACGGGGCTGGATGCTGAGGAGATCCGGCGCGCGGGAGGACGGGCGGAATGACGGGCGACCGGCCGAATATCGATGAATTGATGGCGCGTCTGCGCGAGCGGGTCCGGGAGCGGCGGGCGGCCGGAGCGTATGAGGATCCGGTGGCGGCCCAGGCGGAGCGCACCCGTTTTGCAGCCATGGCACGCGAAGACGATTCGATGGGACCATTGCTCGCGCAATTGCACTTGGTGAATTGGGTCAATTACCAGGATCCCGGTCTTACTGCGCCACGGTCGGGGCGGGATCGTTGGGAAGGTGTCGTGAAGCGTGTTTTGTGGAAGCTTCTGAGTTTCTACCATTTCCGGCTTTTCGGACAACAGAATCGGATCAACAAGCTGCTCCTGCTCGGCATGGACGACTACCACCGATGGCTTGAGGGGCGATGCCGGGGCTTGGACGATCGGCTTACGGGGCTGGAGACGCACAAAAATGACATTTGGTTTCACACACAAAAGATTCCGGGTTCCCATGTTATT
>CALLYA010000525.1 GCA_937875495.1 uncultured Verrucomicrobiota bacterium | reverse complement strand
CTGATGGGGGAGAAGTTAGAGCCGACGGGGACGTCGGCGCTCCCAGGGGCTGCGCGGCACATGAAGTCGGGCCGCAAGATGAAGGTTCGATGTGGGTGGTTGGAGGCTGGCAGCAACGTGATGAAGCGGCAAAGTGATTGAGAACGATTGGTACTGGGGTTCCGGCCTGGCGGCCGGAAGCCTGATGCCCGCGGGGCATCAGGCGAGGTCGGAGGTCCGCAGCACGGCTTCGCGTGCTGCTGCACGGGGCCTGGAGGCCCCGCGCGAGGTCGGAGGTCCGCTGTGGGTGGGGGGATGGCGGTGGGCTAGCGGACGTTAGGCCTGCTGATGGGGGAGGTTAAGGCTCGAACCATGATTGATCGGTCATGGCCCCCTGGGAGCGCCGACGTCCCCGTCGGCTCACACTTCGAATTGGTGGCCGACGGGGACGCCGGCGCTCCGAGGTTTTACGCGGCACATGAAGTCGGGCCGCAAGATGAAGGTCCAACGTGGGTGGTTGGAGGCTGGCAGCAACGTGATGAAGCGGGAAAGTGATTGAGAACGGTTGCAGTGGGATTCCGGCCCGACGGCCGGAGCCTGAGGCTGGTGTCAGAAGTCCGCTATGAGTGAAGCAAAAGTGCAGGGCTAGCGCTGCGACGTTAGACGGGCTGATGACCGGAGGTCTCTCGCAGAGACGCAAAGGCTGGAGATCGGGGCCAGTAACTCGCAGCGTGCAAAGGCCAAACGTTCGCTAGCCCACCGCCATTGCTTGACCCCCAGCGAACCTCCGACCCTCGCCCTTGGGCCTGAGGCCCAAGGGCCGCGGCACGCTACGTCGTGCCGCGTCAAACGCCGATCGCCAAGGCGTCGCGATCGCTCAACAATCCGCCGTCACTGCGCGCGGATACCGTCCCATCCCGCTTCCAGGAACGCTCACAACGCGGCTCCTCAGAGAGGTCCTCCACCTCCACCTGGAGCGACATCCCCGCATCCAGCGAAAACCGACTCACACCACACAGGTCCGCGAGGTCCGGCAGGAATCTGTAAACCATGGTCAGCTCTCCACCCGGCACCTGCGCTTTGATTCCCGCATCCAAAGGGTTGGCCAATCCATCCTTTTTCTTCGATTCCAACTCCTTCATCACGAGATCCCGCAACTCCAGAATCCTCTGCCAGCCCTTGTCGCAGCGCCAATCCGAGGGCGTCGGGAAATCCTCCAGATGAACACTCCCATCCCAGTCATCACCCGCGCGATTGAAGGCATGCCAAGCCTCGTCGGCCGTATGAACCAGGATCGGAGCCACCAGCCGGATCAGGGCATTCGCAATCTCATGCAACACCGTTTGCGTGCGGCGTCTACGCGGCTCGTCAGGACGATCGCAGTATAGACGGTCCTTGACCGCAGGCAGATAGACCGCACTGACCGTGTCATTGCAGAAATTGAAAATGGCCTCTCGGACCTTCTTGAATTGGAAGCTGTGGTACCCGTCCACAACCTCCTCGATCAGTCCATTCAACTCCTCCAATACCCAGCCGTCCACAGAGGTCTTGTCCGATTCCGAGAAGGCATACCGGTGCTCCGTGACCTCGAAATCGCCTAGATTGCCCAGCAGGAAACGCAGCGTGTTGCGCACCTTGCGGTACTCATCGCTCGCGACCTGGAAAAAGTCCCAGTCGACCTTGATGTCGTTCACGTAGTTCAATGAGGCCGTCCACCACCGGCAGATGTCCGCACCGTACTTCGTCAAAAGCTCATCCACCTCAATCGTGTTGCCGAGGCTCTTGCTCATCTTCTCGCCCTGACCCGTCACCATGAAACCGTGCGTCAAAAGCGTTCGGAACGGGGACTGACCCGTGGCACCCAGCGCCGCAAGCTGCGAAAGCTGGAACCAGCCGCGATGCTGATCCGATCCCTCCAGATAGAGGTCGGCCGGATAGCCGATCCCACGCTCGCGAAGGACGCCGTTCCAGGATGAGCCGGACTCGAACCAGACATCAAAAATGTCCGCGCCCTTGGTCAGCCGACCGAGGTTGGCGCGCCCCAGATCCTTGCACCACTGCGGTGCATCCGGATCCTGCGCGGGATCATACTCGGCCAGGATCTCCTCCGGGCCAGAGTCAAACCACGCGTCGGATCCACGCTGCCGGGTGAATTTCGCCACCGCACGCACCGAAGCCGAGGTCAACAATACCTCACCCGCATTCGTTCCATGAAAAGCGGGAATCGGGAGCCCCCAAGAGCGCTGGCGGCTGATGCACCAATCCGGGCGGGATTCCAACATCCCGCGCAGCCGATTGCGCCCCCACTCCGGCACGAACGTGATCCGCTCGTCCGCCTCCTCAATCGCCAGCTGCCGCAACGAGAGCCCGCGTTCACCATACGGCCGATCCACCGCGATGAACCATTGCTCCGTTGCCCGGAAAATCACCGGTGTCTTGCCCCGCCAGTCATGTGGATAGCTGTGCAGGAACGCCTCCGCGTGAAACAGATGCCCGCTGCTGCGCAGACGTTCCACCACCAGAGCGTTCGCCTCCCAGACTGTCTTGCCCTGCAGCCATTCCGGAACCGTGGAGTCAAAGGTCCCGTCTTCCAACACCGGACAGTATACCTGCAGCCCCTCGCGTAGACCGGTCTGATAGTCCTCCACTCCATGCCCCGGAGCTGTGTGCACCATCCCGGTGCCGTCCTCCAGCGTGACATAGTCCGCTTCGACCACCGGACTGACCCGATCCATGAAGGGATGGTTGTAGCTCAGCCCCGCTTGAACTAAGTCCCGTCCCATGCATTGGCCCAGCAGTTCCACCGGCCCTGAGACGCGATCTTCCAACACCGTCTCCGCCAAGGCCTCGGCCAGGATCACCAGGCGTGACCGCCCGCCGGCCTCAATGCGATACAATCCATAGTGCGCACCGGGAGCCAGCGCCACCGCCAGGTTCGCCGGTAACGTCCACGGGGTCGTGGTCCAGATCATCAGATCCACCGCAGCCCCTTCCGGTGCACCCAGTCCTTCGGGAAGCGATTCCGGGTTGTCCAGGGCGAAGAAGACAAAGACACTGGTGTCCTCGCGGTCATAATACTCCAGTTCCGCCTCCGCCAATGCCGTCTCGTTCTCTATCGACCAATGCACCGGCTTCAAATCTCGATAGACCAATCCATGTTCCACCAGTTTGGCAAACACCTCCAGCGTGGCACCCTCAAAGACTGGGTCCATCGTGAGATACGGATGCTCGTAGTCGCCGAAGGTTCCCAGGCGAATCATCTGCTCCGCCTGTAAGCCCTGGAACTTGGCGGCATAGTCGTGGCAGCGTCGGCGAATCGCTTGACGGCCTAACTGCCGCGCTTCCTGGCCCAGCTCCTTCGCAACCTTGTGCTCGATCGGAAGCCCATGGCAGTCCCATCCCGGTACGAAATGGACGTCGAAACCGGACATGATGCGGCTGCGGACCACTAGGTCCTTCAGGATCTTGTTGAGCAAGTGACCCAGATGAATCGAGCCGTTGGCGTACGGAGGACCGTCGTGAAAAACGAAGGGACCCGCCGGATGCACCTTCCCCGAAATCCTGGATTGGAGGTTGATTCGCCCCCATCGCTCCTGGATTTTCGGCTCTTTGCTCAGCAGGTTCGCACGCATATCGAACGACGTGTTCGGCAGTTGCAGTGTCGAACGATAGGCGTTCTTGTCTTTCTTTTGTGACGGCTCTGTCATATTTCTTCCACGCTTGGATCGAAACGGCCCCATTGTTCTATCGCGATACCCTTCGTACCACGATCCCGCTCAACAGGTCGCGAACGGCGATGCCACAGCATCGGAATCCAATTCGCCGTTCCCGGAAAAGGGCTATACTCGAACCAAATAGGTTCATCTTCAAACCGGATTCATCACCTCGAAAACACCCGCATGCCCGGTGGGCCATCAGCAAAAAAGCCACCCCATCCCGTCCCCGGCATTTTCACCGCCGTCCGCCGCCAACAGCCATCGCCTGCCCATAAGAGGAACCGCCAAGACGCCAAGGACGCCAAGAAGATTGAGAGTCTGGAGCAAGCAGCAGATGCGCTCGTGCCCATCCATACCGCTCAGGTCATATCCAACCGTTTCTTTTCTCCCCCCCCTTGGCGATCTTGGCGTCTTGGCGGTTGAATTCCCCTGCCTTCACGCATGACGCCGACCGAATCGAATCCTGGAGGACGGTTTATCAACCATCGCCGGCCCATAAGAGGAACCGCCAAGACGCCAAGGACGCCAAGAAGATTGAGAGTCTGGAGCAAGCAGCAGATGCGCTCGTGCCCATTCATACCGCTCATGTCCTATTCCAACCGTGTCTTTTCTCCCCCCCTTGGCGATCTTGGCGTCTTGGCGGTTCAACTCCCTCCCCCTTGGCGGTTGAATTTCCCTGCCTTCACGCATGACGATGACGGAATCGAACACCCGACGACGGTTTATCGGAGGTTGGGATCAGACATGGACCCTGCCCACCCCCATGGCCAGGTCGAAAACGCCACCGCGCCCTCTGCGGGAGGCTCTCCGGCTCCGAATAGTCGAGATCGGCTAGCTGCAGATGATTTGTTTTGGAACGGGCTCAGCCTAGCCCTCGCTGCCCAGACGGCGGATGTGCTGGAAGTGATCCTCGGCAACCGGTTGGACCGACAGGCGCGCCCCCTTCCGGATCACCATCATCCCGGCCAGCGCGGGATCGGCCTTCATCTGCGGCAGTGTGACCGGCCGTGCCAATCGCTCAACAAAGGCCACGTCCACCCGGTACCAAACCGGATTCTCCGGCGTCGAACGCCGATCGTAATACTTGTGCCCAGGCTCCCAGGCACACACATCCGGATAACCCGCCCGGATCACCCTTCCGATACCCACCACCGCCGGAGGCTGCACGTTGGAGTGGTAAATAAGGACCTCGTCCCCCTCCGCGATCTCATCCCGCAATAGATTGCGCGCCTGGTAATTACGAACACCCTCCCAAGGAGAAACGCCGTCCCGCTCCAGGTCGTCAATCCCATACACCCCAGGCTCCGTCTTCATCAGCCAATAGCGCATACCTAGCCCTCACCCTCGGCCCGCTCGTCCCCGGATTCCTTCGCACCCGCACTAAGACGCTGCCGATAACGCCGCTCCAATCCCTCCCGCTCCAGAATCGCCTCCAGATTCGTAATCCGATCCGCAAACGTCGGGTGCGTCGAGAAGTACTTCAAAAGCGAGTTCTTCTCCCCATGCAGGTCGCGCAGCCGCTCGAAGACCCGAATCATCCCCCTCGGGTCAAAGCCCGCACTCGCCATCAGGAGAAGCCCTAGCATGTCCGCCTCATCCTCCTGCTCCCGGCTGTAATCCTTCTGCAGATACTCCGACAGTACACGCGAAATCGCCGCTTGCACCCCGCCCGTGCGGGCCAAAATCCGTGCACCAAAATGCGTGGCAGTGCTCGCCAACATCCGCTTGTAGGCATGCCCCCGTACCACATGCCCGATTTCATGGCCCAAGATCGCAGCCGTCATCGTGGCATCATGGCCGCACAATTCGAGGATCGGCTCCGTGATGAAGATAAACCCACCCGGCAAGGCAAACGCGTTGGCCGCATCCATCCGAATCGTGAAAAATTGAAACCGGCGGTACCGGTTCGTCAGACAGTCGGCCAATCGCGCACCCGTCTCCTCCACCAGGAGATGCGCACGTGCGTCCGTCGATAATTGCACGTCCCTTAAGATCGCCGAAGCCAAGGCCTTGCCGGCCGATTCCTCCGCCTTGATCGCCTCCGGTCCCGATCCGAACACCGATTTGAGGAGCCATTCGCCTTGGCGCAATGCCAACGCGGTCTTTCGCCCAATGCGCTGGTACACAGAATCGGATCCGGCCATGTCGTTAATCCCAACCCCCTTTGCCCTTGCCTGTCTGACCGACCATACCCTCAAATTGGGTCAGCCCAACCACCTACATACCCACCTGACGGGGTATACGGCCGAAGGCGCCCGCTCGAGGATGCACCCAAGCCTTTCCGCCACACCAGCCAATGTCGAACCGACAAGGGTCAGGCGCAAACTAGAGGTCGTCCGATGAGGTAATCGCTCCCACCATCCGGATCCGGAGAGCCTCCCGCAGAGGGCGCGGTAGCATCCATGACACGATTCCCGATCCCGATTTCCTCGATTTCCTCGATTTCCTCGATTTCATCGATTTTATCGATTTTATCGATTTTGTCGATTTTGTCGATTTTGTCGATTTTATCGATTTCCCCGATTTCCTCGATTTCATCGATTTCATCGATTTCCTCGATTTCCTCGATTTTCCCGATCCCGATCCCGATCCCGATCCCGATTTCGATTTCGATTTCGATTTCGATTTCGATTTCGATTTCGATTTCGATTCCATAGCCCTCTGCGTTCTCTACCTTCTCTGCGGGGATCCTTCCGATGAACGGAGTCTTCACCCGACCGCACCCCGGCGCAAAACCTCATGCCTGACCAGGTAACCGGCGGCGCAGAAGCCAAATGCCCCCCGCAATGCCAAGCCCAAGCATGCCCAAAACACTCAAGCGCAAGAGTAAACCCAGAGGCCTGCGCCCCACCGCACGCACGGTCAACTCCAAGGATTCGCCACGCGGCGAGGTGAATCGATACTCCCCACCACGCCTCGGTATCTCGACCGCCAAGCTCGACATTCCTGAGGGTACAACCCTCCCCAATAGCGCCGGCTGTGATTCCCCCGGCCCAGCCTGCGCCGGTGCCCATGCACCACCCAGGTCCTGCCCCGCAATCAGCCCAAACTCAGACTCGCTCATTGCCGATGAACCAGACTGCCGCTGCACACGACTCTCCACCGACAGCACAGGCGCGACCGAGTCCAAAACATCCGCCCGATCCATCCCCGGCTCCGCTTCGGAGGAGGAACGGCCATCCGCGAAGTACTCGCCCCCAGCAAAGCCACCGAAGCCTGCCTGCATGCCTCCGCCCCCCATGGGAGCAGAACCTCCCGGAGCGGGCCCCTTCATACCGCCCGACCGATCATCAAGCTCCTGGTTCAATCGCTGGGCATAGCGCGAGACCTGACTCTGACTGCCCCGTCGGAACGCGGTCAGCTCCTTCTTCTCCACGAGTTCCGCACCCAGTTCGTTCTCCGATCCATCCAATTCCACAAACCCAGGCTGCTGGGGGCCCACAGCAGCCTTGTATTGGATCGACTCGTCCCGAATCGGCTTACCCAATTCCACGATTCCTGTTTCCTCCATGGCCTGCTGCATCTCTTCGGCATCAAGCAGGGAGTTGTCGAAGAACCAGCTCCGGTTGAATCGACCCGGTTCCGCCTTCCTATCCTCCACCGAAGCCCCAGGCGCCTCTGCCGATTCCGCCCAGTTCAACCCGATCTCCTCGAGACGTCCCCGGCTGCGCTCCAAACGCTGCTCCCGATAAGCCCGCCGTAAACGATCGTAGTTCGCCTCCTCCAAACGAACGTCCATCGGCGCTTGCTGTTGAACCTCACGGGCCGCGCTCTCAAAGAGCTGGGCGCTGTTGCTTAGCTCTGTGGCCAGCTTCGCATTGCCGGCCAATCCCTCCACGGACCGTTGATACGCTGTGTTGTAACTCCGTAGACTCGATAGGTTGGTGGTCGCACGCGCCTGCGCAAAGGCATTGTCCGCCTTGAGCGTCTGCACCAAACGCTCCACCTGCCGGTTCTGATACGCCAGGACCTCTGCCTCCAGATCCCCGTCAGCTTCCACCCTGCGTAGGCTCCCGCCAAAGTTAAACCAGGCGAAATCCTCCGGCAGATACAGCCGCACATGACTCAACTCGATGTTGATGTTCAGACTCCGAATCAAGGGGAACGCGACCCGCCTGGCCAAACCCAATGGTCCCAATTCACCCGCATACGTCAATTGCACCCTGTAGTCTAAGTCGCCTTCCGCCGTCTTGACCAAGGGGATCTCAATCCCGTCCTTGCCGATCGACGGCTTTACCGGCAACCCTGCCACGAGCGCCGTCCACAGCCGCGCACCCTCCGGAAGCCTGACCCCTAGTACCTGTTCTGTACGATTGTCGATATGCAGAACCAGCTCCGCACGATACGCACCGCCCGCATCGACCACCAAAGAGGTCTCCGCCAGGCCGATGCGCGCCCCAGCCGTCTCCACCTCGCTCCTTGCCTTGGTCTCAAATACCAGCTCCGGCGGTGCCCCACCCGGGACCGTGTGATACGCCAAGGTGGTGCCTCCGCCCAGGAAGGGGCTGATCTGCGCCCATTCCTTCTGCTGCCGGCTCAATCGGCTCAAACCCGCTTCCCGCACGATCCGTAGCTCGTCCCGCCCCGCATTCTCCAAGACCGCATATCGCTGAACTGTCCGCCCAGTCTCCACAATCGGAAGGGGACACGTCTGCACCCCGCCCTCCAGAACCCGGTCATGCTCCAATAACACACGCAACTCACCCATCAATGAGTCCTGAAACTCCAATACAAACCGAACCCACCCCTCCGGTACGCCCTCGCCCACTTCCACCGTCTTCTGCCGCAGCATCGGCGCGTCCACCCGGCACTCTCTCATCCGCTCCGGCAACAAGAAACTGAGGTTCCGAATCCCCGCCCGCTCGACCGTGAAATTCAACAGCAGCGTCTCGTCAATCGATCGCTCCGTCAGCCGGACATTCGAGATCGTTGAACACCGGACCTCCGCCTCCCGGCGTACCATTCGAAACCTCGCAGCATACTCAGGCCCACGGAATCGATAGGCCAATGCCGCCAATTGCCGCTGCTGCGGTCCCAGCCACGAGGCAACCTGCGACAACAACAAGGACTCCAGCCCCTCGAGCTCCATCGGAACCCATTCATACTCAGGATCGGACAGCAGAACCCAGTCCCCTTGCTGGCGCACCTCGTCCGCCAACTTCACCACGGGCAGCGTCGCTCCAGCCTCATGCACCCCTACCGCGATCTCCGTTCGAATCATCCCGCGGATCAAGACCGGGAACGATCCCGTTCGCCCCTCCACCAGATGCAGGTGGATCACCTTCCGGTCGCCTTGGACCTCCCCCACCGACCACCGGTTCGGCGTCGGGGCCTCGACCATCATCTGCTCCAGCCCACTGGGAACCGATATCCTTAAGCCATAGACCGATCGCGACGACGATTCGATCGTCAGACGCGCCTCCAACGATTGCTGCTGCTCCGATGCCTTCACGATCCCATGCAGCCGCGCACTCAACTCGCCTGCGAGCGGCCGGGAGGTCAGCCGAATCATAAACGGCGCACGCGCAAACTCATATGTTTGGAACGGCTCAATCCCGAGCGGACTCTCCTTGGCCAAGCGAGAGGCCAGACCCGCCACCACCTCCATCGTCGTCTCCATCCGCGACACGCCCTCCGCGGCCGCAATCCGAATGTCCAAAAGCGGACTCCGCCGAATCGATAGCCGCCCATTCTGCAAGTCCGAATCGCGCACCTCTACCGTCGGTGCAATCAGTTCCATCGGCTCGGACGTAGTCCCCGGACCCGGTCTCCAAATATGCACCACGATCGATTCTCGCTCCTTGGCCGGTTTCAACAGCTCCACGCGGACCTCTAACCGCCCGGTTTCGCGCTTCGCCTGCCAGCCCCGGACGTTTAAACCGTCCACCCCTGCAATCGAATACTCACCCGGCAGCAAGAGCGTGAAGGTGTCACGCTCCCCACGCCGAAAGAGCATCTCCAGCTCCCAGATCGCATCGATGCGATCCTCCTGGACGTCCAATAATCCCTCACTGTGCACCGTCAGCCCGCTCTCGGCCTCGACCTCCGCCAGGCGCGGCCGCCAGCGCAGTTCCAATACGCCACCCAGCCCAGGCACCGTCTCAATCACCTCGCCCGGTTGCGTCGTCTCCCTGGTCACGGCATCACCCGCCGATATCCCCGCCCAGCGAACCTCCGTCCCCGCCTCGGGTACCATCAGCTTCAACCGCGCCGATGCGCCCGCCGGCAACACGCCGTCCATCATCCGCCACCCGCCCTGGCGGCGGACCCCAAACCGCAGCTCCAATTCGAGCCGATGCGTCCCCTTCCCCTCCACCAACAGCCCAAAAGCAGCGTGGACTTCAGGGATCGCCCCCACCTGCTGCTGAGTCAATTCAATCCCCAACCCCGTGCTCCCTTGCAGCCGCGCCGGCACTCCGTCCAACTCCGCCCGAGATAGAATCCCGCCTCGAAATTTCAGCGGCAACAAGACCGGTTCATCCACCCAGACATGCACCTGCATCTGACCCCGCAATAACAACGTCTCCTCGGAATCCAGGGTCGCAGACCACTCGGCCGCTCCCATGACCGCAGCGACCGGCGGCGCTGGCGCCTCCGGTCCCGTTCCATGGACCGCCTCCCACATGCCCCGATACTCAGCATACGGGATCAAGACCTCACCGGTAGGCCGCATCTCCCCCGATTCCGCCGAAACATACGGGATCACTAAGGCGTTCTCCGGCCACTGAATCGGGGGGCCCGGTTCGATCACCTCCACACGGAACGGCTCCGCCCCCGTACCCACCGCCTCCACCTCGTAGAGTCCAGCCCCGCCAAGGAGCAACATCGCCATCACGCCGGCGGCCACCCCGGACCCGGCACCATACCGCCAGGCCCGCAACCCACGCCAAAACCGCAACCACCCACGCCCCAGCCGAAGGATGATTGTCAATGCCGGCATCAATACCAGCAGCGTACACGCCGCAAGCAAACTCGGATTCAACAACAAGAATGTCATGACACCACCCATCAGACCCAGAATCAGCCATGCAATCACCGCCACCAATGCCATGAAACGCCAGCGCCGAGGGGTCCGCATGAAGGTCATCCAGAGACCGGCCAAAAAGACCGCCAATCCAATCCCCCACCCGACCCGCTCAATACGCGGATGCGCCATCAGCCGCAACCGCAGATCCCGCCGCTGACCCAGACTGTAAAACCGGTCGGTCCCACCCTCGGCCGTCAGTTGAATCTCCAGACTGCGCTTGCCCTTCATCACAAGACTGTTCTCAATCCGCGACTTGCGATTCCCCAGGCTGGACGAGCGGGCCGTCTGCACACCCGAGACCGGCCCCTGTTTATCGTATTCCCCGTACGCATCAGGCGCCCTCGTTTCAAAATCGTCTGCCGGGGCGGTCGATCCCGCTTGTCCAGCAGGAGGCGCGGCGGGCTCCGGTTGATTCATCTTCCCTCGGCCAAATCGCACATCCCCGTTGGCCTCATCAGCAGGCATTTCACTAGGCATGTCCAGTGATTCATAGGACCCTGCCGCATCCATCATCCGCTCCTCAACCACAGACATGGAGACCCGAGCCTCCCTGACCCCCATCGCCGTGACCGCACCCAGCCACCGGTGCAGGAAGGAGCGAGGACGCGCAGGGCCATCCCAGGAGAATGCACCCCCGGCATCGACCACCTGAAACCCGTTCGGCGATTGCACATCCCACTCCAGATCGGCTACCGGGACCTCGATCGTCTCACCCGTACCATCCCGCAGAATGAGTTGAGGCGCTTCCAAAGCAACCGTTCCGAAAACTCCCAGGGGCGCCACATTCGATTCATAGACCAACCGCAACTCGTGGTACCTCGCCTCGTTCGAAACCGGCAGGCTCAGGACCACTTCACCCGCCGCAACCTGCGGTTTCGCAGGATTCCCATCCAGATGCGCCGACCACAACGCCGCACCCTTCGGCAGCCGCACCCCGAGAAAAGCGGCCTTCGCCTTCACCCGGAAGACCGCTTCACTCTGGGCCAACCCATGGGCGGATAGCAGAGTGAGCAATCGGCCACGCTCCACAATGATCAGCGGCATCTCCGCCAAGACACGCTCCACCGCCCGCACCCGAACCCGCGGTGCCGGGCCGACAAAGCCATACACGCCCAACAGGCGACGCCCCGGCTGGTAAGCCGCGTCGACCAGTTCGCCCAAATCGACACGCCGCGGCGCCTCCAGAATCTCAATGGCCAGATCAGGATCGCCCTCCACCGCCACATAGCCGGATTGGTACGCCACACCAACCGCCATGGCACAGGGTAATTGCACCCCATCGACACCCGCACCCTCAAACCCCATCTCAAAATCGAGCGCAATCCGAATCGCGCCCAGTACAGGCCGTGTCAAGGTCACCGTCCACAGCCGCTCGGTCGCGGTCTCCTCAAAGATATACTCCTTGATGCCTACATCACCCGTCTCCTGGATAGAGACCCCTTGCGGCGTATCGAGCGGTAGCGAAAAGCGGACCCGGTCCGCACGCGCACGCGTGACCTCGTATTGTAGCTCCTCATGGACCCGCAATAAGTCGCGGTTCAACGTAAAGAAGTGAAATCCCCTGGCCGTGACCCGTGGCTCAATTCTGCGCGCCTCCAGCTCCGCACCAAACCGGCCGGATTCATACCGGTACGCCAGTCGGCTCTCCACACCGGCCAACCCATAGGCCGCCTTTTCCTTCTCATCCAATGGCGTCAACCCGTCCAGTTGGACCGGCCGGACATCCAAATCGTCCGCCACCGAAACGGCCACCGCACCACGCTCATCATCCGTACCTAAAAGCGCAAACCGCGGAAACTCGATCGACCGGACCTCCCAATCGGAAACCCAGCCCGGAGGCACAGCCGTCGCCGTGAATACCACCCCGAGTTCGATCCCAGGCAGTCCGCCCTCCTGTAGCGGCACATGCACCCGTCGCCCACCCTCAGCCCAGTCGTAACTCTCATAGGCCAGCTCCCGGCCATCCGCCAAACCCAGCCGCTCCAAGGTCCAACCCGGGGGGATCAAGAAATCAAACCCAAAAAGCCGCTCCTCTAACGGGATGATCGAGAACCCTCCCTGGAGACGCAGCTCCGTCTCACCCAGCATCAGGACGCTGTTCGCCGTCACCAAATGCCGCGCCTTTGACCGCTCCAATCCCAGGGTCAAACCGCCATCCCCTAAAGGTGCGAAAAATGCCCCTGCAGGTGAGACCGCAGCCGGCGAATTCCCAACCTCGATCCCCTCTGACTCCAACCAGGCAAGCCCAGGAGCCGATATCGACGAGACGTCAATCGCCACCAGCGCCCGCGAATCAACCGCACCGAGCTCCAAACGCGGATCCAGAAACAGACCGACCACCGAGGTCCGACCGACCACCCCCAGTGGCTCGATCCATGACAGCTGCCAAGGAGCCGTCTCCGGCTGCGGCGCAAACGCCGAGATCGAGATCGGGACCGCTCCCGTCGCGTCCTCTCGCAACTGAACCGTGAGTAGCTTACCCTCCGGCTCGTCCACAAGAGTCCATTCCGATAGCATCGGCGACTCGACCTCGGTCACCTCGAAACACGCCGGAAGACGAAACTCAAAGCGACGCTCGGGCCGATGCAATACCTCCATCGCAAACATGGCACGCACCCGCTCCAGTGACTCGGAGATGTGATGCAGCTGCAGCGAACGGGCAACCACGACCCGCTCCTCGCGCATCAGCCGGCTGTTCAGACTCATGACCAAGATCAACGGCCCCTTCCCGGGAAGGAGCTCAAATCGCGTCAGGTCTTCCGCCTCCAGATACTCCCGGCTGATCACCCGCGCCCCACTCTTGAGCTCAATGTCCCCCGCCACGCGCAATCGCATCCGGCCCGCCGCCACCTCCGGCAAACGCAGCGTCAAGACCTGTTGGGCCGAGGTCCTGGACGGCTGGCCCAACATCGTCAGACGCAGCTCGTGTCGGCCACGGCCCGCCACAAACAATTGAAGCAACCCATCACCGTCAACCCCCAGCGCAGCATCTATACCATCCAATGTGGCGCCCAATACACCCACGCCACCCAGTTCCAGCGGAATCCGCTGGAGTCCGTCCCGTAACACCTGCAGCTGGAACACCCCTTCGATCGTCGCTATCGAGCCCTCGACCCCGATTTCATAGGCCACATCCGTCCATACCGCCGGCTCCGGCGCGGGAAAGCGATCGCTCGAGGCCCCGGCCGCCCGGTTCCGCTCCGCTTGCGCCCTAAGTCGCTCATACTCCGCCCGCGGCAATAGGAGTCGGTCCGGCGATTGCTCTAACAACACCGGTAGTTGAGAGGCCGGTACATAGACCTCCTGTACCCGCTGCGACCAACTCGGAGGCTCGGCCTGCTCCGCCCACGCGCTCGGCGCGACAAGCACCAGTACCCATGCAGAGCAAATCCCAACCAATACCCCTACCCTGCTGCTAAGGATTGACTTAGGCATGACGGTCCTCCTCATCATCCTCATCCCAGCGGATGTCTTCTGCACCCAGGATCGATCCGTCCCCAGCTGCATCGGCCTCCGGGGAGCCTTCGCCCGCTTGCTCGGCCGCAATACCTTCGCTTTCAGAAGACGAAACCCCACTCGCCCCCGCCGGCGCCGTCAAGGCCGAGCGCCGGCCGCCCCCGCCGAACCTCATCCATAAATCCGTGGCCCCGCGGATGCCCCCGCCGATGCATAGCCACAACAGCGCCAGTATCAAAACCGCAATAAAGGCCGCCTGCCCCATCAGCTGCGAGGTGAAGCTCGGCCAGAACAGCCCCGCCGCCATCACAAGACAGAAATAGAGCCCCAAAAGTCCCCAACGCAGCCTAGGCGCCACCCGCAACAGCCCTACCCCAAGCCCAACCATCAGGATCAATACCAGCCCATGAAAGACCCGGCCGTTCATCGATACCAGTCGCAATGCCGCATCCGCCCGCATCGCAGGATGGACCGCCGAAAAGAGTAAATACTGCCCGTCCACCGGGAAATTCTGCTCCATCGTACCCATCCCCGGCACCCCCGCCGCAACCCAATCCAGTAATGAGGCACGGTGCCGGTAGGCGTGCGGACGCATCCCGCCAAAGCCGCCATAGCGGATTGCAAACTCCGGGGTCCAAGGACCACGCATCCCGAGGTAGACCCGTTCCTGTGGTAGGTATACCGCCAGTCGGACCTCCTGTACCGCCGGTTCCTCCGGAAAGTTGGGTAATACAAATCGCGCACCGCGCTCCGGCAACGTATACCGCACCTCCAGCAAAAACGGGCGATCAGGCTCCTGACCCACCAACGGGATGTAGTATTGGTCGCCCTCCCCACGCTCCAACGGGACCGAACGCCCGTTGACCCGCAAAGGATCGGTGTCGAAGACCACGTCCTTCGGCAAATCCAACAGCAGCCGCTGCTGCACGCTGCGGACCCTATACAGCGCTTGAACCGCCTGCTCCTTGCTTCGCGTCCAGACCATGGTCACTAGGGCGCGCTCAATGCTCGTGCTCTTGATCGCCTCCAACAGCTCGTACTTGGTCACGATCAGCGGCAACTCCCAGTCCTGATGGAACTCAAACGCCCATGCGGCATCCGCCACCGAAACGCCCTCCATCAAATCGTGCGCCGGATCAATCGGCTGAAGGCCGCTCAAGCCCGCCGCCGCCTGAAGATCAATCGTCTCCGCCTTCGCCAGCACGATCTGGCCCCAGGTCCGGTCCACCCCGCGGGGAATCAGCCGCGGGATCTTCAACGCGACGCTCTTGCCCAAATCCAACCCGTCAAGAGGTTGCTCCCATTCCAGCTGAATGATCGTGTCACCCAGAAACTCCGATTCACCCATCAACCGCCAAGCAACCATCCCCGGTTCCAACGGCGGCACCAAATCCGCACCCTCCTCCACATGTCGAACGCCCGGCGTCGTCACCCGCGCCCAGCCCGCCACCTCGGCGGGAAGGTCCAGTCGCACCGCCTTCACACCGCTGTATTGCACCTTCAAGAAGAGGTCCGCGCGTACCTTCACCACCCCGGACTCAATCCGCGAAACGAGCATCTGCCGCACCGTCGTGTACGGCTTCCGGCGCTGCGCCGCGAGCTCCAATTCCACAGGGTCTTCCGTGAACGAAAAGGCCAGCACCGGCCGCCCCTCCGGCGCCGACGAAATCCCGGCTAGATAGGTCTTCGCTTCCTGAACGGAGACCGGACGTAGCCCATCCGTCCGAGATGGATTCACCCTCAGATTCTCCGGCGCATACAGGATGAATCGCCCGCCGAATCGCTCAACCGACTCCGCCGGGGGACGGCCAAACCCAATCGCCACGGCCGCATCGTTGCCGGTAGGCTGGAGCAGGTCCGGCTCTGCCAGGTCCTTGGCCAGCTCAATCGCAAGGCCGACCGCTCCCAGAGCGCGGTTGGACAGGTTGACCACCAACACACCCTCCCCCGTCACATGATGCGAATCGACCTGCACAGGCACGATCCCATCCCCGCCAAAGCCCCAAACCCGACGAACCTGGTAACCTGACGGAAGCGCCCATTCCATGCGGAAAATCCCGGCACGCTCAATCCGGTACACGCTCTGGAAAACCAACCGCAACTCCTGCGCCTCCAGAAACGCTTCCGCCAAGGTATCAACCAGCACCCGCGGCTCGATCTTCTCCACATCCAGCGTCAGTTCATACGGAAGGACCGAATAGCGATAGGCAAAAACCCAATCCCCACGCAGCGTCTCCGGTAACTCACCCAGATCGATCTGCATCAAGCCCGACTTGGACAGCGCCTCCGCACGCAGCCCCGCCGCAACACCAACCACGATCGTGCCGACCTGTCGACCGACCGCTTCCGCGTTCACAACCGGAACCGATACCGCCGTAGTCTCCCCACCCTCAGCCCAGTACCGCTCCAGCTCCAAGATCACCTGCTGGTCACCACGCGCCGGCTCAAACAGCTCCATCGAGATCAATTGCGTCGTGCCCTCGCTCTCCACCCGCCATTGGCGAATGTTCGGATCAAATACCTGGACAACCTTTTGGTCCGCCGGAATGCGGACCTTCAGCGTCTCCAACTCCGCACGACTGATCATGTAGTGCAGCGCCGCATTGGTCCGCATCACCCCCTCGTCAATCCGCACCTTCTGCTCGCTCTGCACCCGGACCAATGCATCCAATCCCTGGGCCCCCTCCGCCTTGGGCGTCCAACGCACACCCACCATCGGCGCAGGCCCTACAAAGGCCAAGACCCGCGTCTGCTTGGCCCGTTCAGCCTCTGTAGTCGCTTCGTCGGTCACCTGACTCGCCGCAAGCAGCGGAGTGATCTCCACCTGAACTCCCTCTTCAGGTATCCGAACATCCCACCGATTCACCGGCGCCTGCGGCGCCATGAACGTCACCTCATTGCGCCCCGGTGATTTCGTGAAGGCCTTCGCATACTCGAGCTCCAGCTCCAACCCGGCCGGCTCCGACCCCTCGTGCAAGACCAGAAGGACATGTCCCTGCTCCGCATCGGCCACCACCCGCGCCGGCTCACCACCCACCGTCGCACGCGTGATCGCCGCATCCGCCAACCGCAGCGGCACCCGAATCCAGCCCTCCCGGAATAACTCGATCTCCAACCGCGCCACGACGCGTACCACGTCGCCCTCAACCTCGAGCCTGTTGTCGATCCCACGGATCAGATAGTCCAACGGCGGTTCCACCACCTCCGGATCTTCCTCGGACGCCTGCGCCTTTTCCCATAGCGCCAAGAACTGGTCATACGGCAGATAGACCCCGCGACCCTCCCGCTCAAAGACCTTCTGCAACTGCTCGTAAGTGATGTAAACTCGCTGCTCCAAAAACCGGTCCGGTTTGGGCTCCTCCTCCACCGGCATCGGAGCTTCCGGCTCCTGCCCTGGCGGAGAAATCTCCACCGGGGGAACGACCGCAGGCGGCAACGGCGGGGACGAGACAGACTCCTCCGTCGG
>CALLYA010000524.1 GCA_937875495.1 uncultured Verrucomicrobiota bacterium | reverse complement strand
GGAGAGCCTCCCGCTGAGGACGCGGTGGCGTTTTCGACCCGGCCATGGGGGTGGGTAGGTCCAATGCTGTGGCCCAAACAATTTTTTTGGGAGAATATTCCTACTAACTGACCAAAGCAGTTGCAGAAAACAGCTCCGATGTATCTGCAATCCCCCATCTCTGTAATCCTCTGCGCCCTCTGCGGGAGTCCTCCCCATCCGGACCCGGAGACCTTTCGTTTTCGGCCAATGGCCTTTTCGGACGGACTCTTGCTGGGAGGCGCGTCCCGTCGAATCGCCAATCACTCTGCGTATGTGGTCTGAGGCGGCGGTTGAAATGAGATGAGGGGCCGTAAGAAATCGGGTCCCACTCCCCACTCTCCAGTGCCCACACGCCGCTTCTTCTACGGGACGGGGCGCGTCATCTGTCTTTTTAATACCTCTCCAACACTTTAATGACGGAGCGTTTCGATGTAGAGATGATCTATGGACGAACGTGGGCAGGGCTGCTGGATGGAGCTGCATTGAATCGGAAATGACGAGGCCACAGATTTTTTGGGGAGACGTTTGTCCGATCCGATTCGAGTGCCGCCTCAGCGGAGGCGGGGGGGCGAATGGCATGCTCCGATGGCAGATGGGTCAAGTGCAGGACAGGGGGATTTCGCGATGGGGATCATGACAGGTATTCCGCTTGCTCCGGTCGATTTGCGGGTCGAGCGGGCGCTCGAGCCGTTGGATGTGGACACGCCCATGCCGATCTTCTCCTGGAAGCTCAATACCTCCCAACCCGGAGTGCGCCAGCGGGCATACCAGATCTGGATTGCGTCGGGTCTCGACCTGTTGGAATCCGGTAAGCCGGATGTTTGGGACTCGGGCAAGGTGGATGAGTCCGACTCCGCACAGATTGTCTATTCGGGGTTTCCTCTTGCCCCCAAAGACGATTTCTTCTGGAAGGTCCGCATCTGGGATCAGGACAACAGGGTCAGCCGCTTCAGCGATCCCTCCTCTTTCTCGACGGCCTACTGTGGGCGGGTCGATTGGCGGGCTCCCTGGATCACCTGGGAGGCGCCACGGCAGGAAGGCATGGGGTGTCCGCGTTCGATCATGCTCTTCAAAGCCTTCCGGATTGTCCGCCCGGTGCGGCGGGCGCGAATGTATGTGTCCGGTCTGGGTGCCTATCGGCTCGAGATCAACGGAAGGCGGGTCGGTCGGGAATGGTTCTCTCCGGACTGGACCGACTATCGCAAGGAGGTACAATACCAGGTCTACGAGGTTGATGGGTACCTTCAGGACGGACCGAACATCTTGGCGATCACGCTGGGCAATATGTGGTGGTCGGGCCGGCTCGGCGGTGACGGAGCGTTGGCAGGGTATGGTCCTGGTCTGATGATGGCGCGTATGGAGTTTGAGTTGACCTTGACCGACGGCTCGACGCGTTGGATTGAGACGGACGAGACTTGGCGTGGATCACTTTCCGGTGTGGTGGAAAACAGCCTGTATGACGGCGAGACCTGGGATGCGCGGATGCATCCGGACGATTGGAGTACGGTCAAGCTGGACGATCAGGGGTGGACCTTCGCCAGGATTGTGGATCCACAACCCAAGGTCAGGATGCTCGCACAGCAGTGTCCGCCGGTGCGCAACACACAGGAGCTTCAGCCGGTCTCCATTTGGGAGACGGCTCCGGGTTCGTTTGTGGTGGATTTCGGTCAGAACCTTGCCGGCGTGGTGCGGATCCGGGCACGTGGGGAGGCGGGCTCTCGGATTCAACTTAGGTTTGCCGAGCGTTTGCATCCGGATGGCCGACTGGACACGGCCAATCTTCGGTCGGCCCGGGCGACGGACACCTTGGTCCTTTCCGGGACTGATTCCGAGGTGGAGTGGGCGCCGATGTTCACCTATCACGGCTTTCGTTACATCGAGGTGACGGACTATCCGGGTACGTTGGGACTGGAGGATGTGACTGCATTGGCCCTGCACTCCGATGTCGCGAGGATCGGCGGTTTCTCCTGTTCGAGCGACGTGATGACACGGGTTCAGGAATGTGTCGAGTGGGGGTTACGCTCGAACTTGATCAGCGTCCCGACGGATTGTCCGCAGCGGGATGATCGGCTGGGTCGGACCGGGGAGGCGCAGGTCATAGCATCGACGGCGTGTTGGAACTTCGACATGTTGCGTCTGTACTCGAAGTGGCTTCGGGATTTGAGGTTGACTCAAGGACCGGAGGGCTATGTGGCGGACTTGGCGCCTGCGGTAACCGCCATGGGACCTGCCGCACCGGGGTGGGGCGATGCGATTGCGGTGGTGCCATGGGAGGTCTTTCGCTTTACGGGTGATCGCAGGATTCTGATCGACAATTTAGACGCGATCCGCAGCTGGGTGGAATCGATGCGGTGGCATGCCGAAGACCTGTTGTACAAGCGAGCGGGGTACGGCGATTGGATGGCGCCGGAGGCATCGTTGATGGAGTCGATAGGGACGGCCTATTTCTACCGTTCGACCTGGATCCTATCGAAGATCGCGGAGATTTTGGGTGAGCGGGATGACGTCTGGGAGTATGGCGAGCTGGCCGAGCAGATTGCGGAGGCGTACAACGCCGCCTATTTCGACGAGGCGACGGGGTGGTATGCGGGTCGGACGCAGACGGGCCAGGTTTTACCGCTTGCGTTTGGGATCTGTCCGGAATCGGCGCGTGCCCGTGTAGCGTCCCGTCTGGTGGAGGACATCCACGCGCACGGCGACCATGTGACAACAGGTTTTTTGGGGACAGCGGAGTTGTTGCCTGTTTTGACACAGACCGGGCATGTGGATGTCGCCTATCGGCTTGCGGAGCAGCGGACGCCGCCGTCCTGGGGCGGGATGGTGGAGCGCGGGGCGACGACGATCTGGGAATCGTGGGTGGAATCGGAAGGAATATCGAGGAACCATGTGGCTCTTGGATCAGTGGGGCGCTGGTACTTTGAATCGGTGGCGGGAATCAACCCGGTCATTCCGGGGTTTCGGAAGTTCAGGGTCCGCCCGCGTCCGGGTGGGCATGTCCATTGGGCGGAAGCCTGGCACGACACTCCCTACGGGCGTGTGGTTTCGAACTGGCGCCTGACCGGGCCCAAGGTGGTGGAAATGGGGGTCCGGGTGCCGCCGAACACGGAGGCGGAGATTTGGGTGCCGTATGCCGGGGAGGCGCGGCGGGTGTATGAATCCGGGGTGTTGGTTTTGACCGAGGGCTTGGAGACTCCTGGGCTTGCAGAGCGCGGGTTGACGTGGCTCGGCACGCGTGATGGCGCCGAGGTCTTCCGCGCGGGCGGCGGGTCGTATCAATTCTCTGCGGTGGTGTAGCTTCACAGACATCGTGCACGCACGCGTGCACGCACAGGACGGAACTGGAGGCTGGGGGGCATGCAGAGGACGGAACTGGAGGTTGGTTTTTTTTGGTGCTTGTCATCGATGTAAATACAATGTATTTGTTGCGTAGATGAGGACGCAATACCATGGAAATTGATTGGCCAGCCAGTCCCTTTGGGGCGAGGGAGAACGAATCGGCGGCCCGACCTGGGCGAACCGACTTGGAAGAGGCTTTTGAGGATGCCTTCGGGCTATCCATGCTGCCGGACAGTCCACGATTCAGTGTGAAGCCGCGATATTTTTGGATTGGGAGGAACCTTGCCGGCAAGGGGGTTTTTGCCACCTATCTGACCGACGGCAAACAGGTCCGCGTCTTTGCTGCGCGTTGGGCGACTGCGGAAGAGGATTACTTCTACGATCGCCAGATGCGGGAGAATTTATAGGGGACGACGTATGAACGCACCCGATATTCACGTTATAGGGGACTGGGAAGAGATTCCGCCTTTCGAGGCGGATGCGGACGAGCAGCGGTTTTGGGAGACGAACCGTTTGTCTCCTGCCTTGATGCGGGAAGCGCTGGTGGCGGGAAAAGCGGATTCGGTGACCATCACGCTGCGGATGGATCCGCGGATGCTGGCGCGGGTAAAGCGTTTAGCGCGGACCCGATATTTGAACTACCAGAGCATGATCAAGCAATGGATTGCTGAACGTCTTGAGAAGGAAGCGCGCGATGGGATTTGAACAACACAGGAAACCGGCCTTTGGCTCTCCTGGTGCCGCCTCAGGGTTCTCCCTGATCGAGCTGTTGGCGGTCATGGGGATCATTGTGATCTTGGCGGGAATGGTCACTGGCGGCGCGATGTATGCCTCGCGAAAGGCGTACACCGGTCGTACGCAGGCGATGATTCAGAAACTGAATCTCGCTATTGAGGCGTACCATGAGGACATGGGCGCATATCCGCACGATGCCGACTCCTCGGGAGGCAAGCGCGTGGATCCGGCGGAGGCGCTCTACATCTACCTTTACGACTACCCGGTTCAGTCGCGGCGGGAGCCGTATCTGACCTTTGAGGACCGGGAGTTAGAGGACTACGATGAGGACGGTCTGTATGAGGTGGTCGATGCCTGGGGGCGTCCCTTGCTATACAAGCGGATCTACGGATTCAAGAACTCAGGGTTCGCCAAGAATTTCGCGAAAGACTTTCACCACCCGGTTGGCGTGGCCAAGACGAGCGATCGTACGGATATCCCCTGGCACAATCAGGAGAGTTTCGACCTCTTCTCGCTGGGTCAGAATGCGAACACGCTCAGATCTGCGAAAGCGACGAGTGGTGGCACAGGCAACTATGTCTTCCCGGTGGACGACGCCTGGGGGCAGGCGCTCAAGGACCTAAAGGGTGGAGGTACGCCTTCCCCTTATTACAAGAAGGCTTTGGCGACGCCTTACGGTGGCGAGGACATCGATGACGTGAACAACTGGCGTTAATGGGCGGATCGGGTGGAACACGGACACGGGGTGCGCATGCGGCGTCCCGGGCAAGGAGAAACAGACATCATGATGGTTAGCCAAAGGAACGAAGCAAAGCGGGACTCGGGCGGTTTCACGCTGATCGAGCTCCTGGTGGTGATCGCGATCATCGGGGTACTCGCCGCGATGTTGATGCCGGCGATCGGGAAGGCCAAGGAGAAGGCGAAGCAGACACGCACCCGCGCGCTGATCCAGAACATAGAATCGGCCTGTCGCAATTACGAGATGGAGTATCAGAAGATGCCCCGGATTGGGGACAACTCGCCTCTCAAATACCGCGCGCAGGTACGGGACGGCGGATCAGTCACGCTTCCCGACACGAAACTAAACCTCTACTATCTCCTCTTGACCGGGAGCGACCAGCTGCCGGATGTGAACAAGTACAATCCGAAACGGGTGCCTTTCCTCGGTTTGAAGGCCGAGAATGTCGCGGTGATCGGAGGGGAAGAGGTGATTGTGGACGACTGGGGGCATCCGATCATGATCGCGATCAACTCTGACGGCGATGAGGATTCGGGTCCTCCCTTCCACAATCGTCGCACCTACGACATCTGGTCCTACGGCCGGGATGGCATGACCAATGGAACCGGCGAGGGCGCAGGGCACGTGGACTCCAAGTACCGTGAGACCCGTGACGACGTGAACAATTGGCAATAACCCGAACGGCCAGCGCCTGGCTGAGGCTTCGAGCAGACATGAAATCCACGATTTCGCGCAGAGATTCCGCCTTCTCGAGCAAGGGCTTCTCCTTGGTCGAGATGCTGGTGGTGCTGGTGGTGGCGGGCATTTTGATGTCGGTGGCCATTCCGACCATTTCCCGATTCGCCAGATCGAGCAGCGTATCGATCGCGTCGAGGGAGTTGGCCAGTGCGTTTACGCTTGCCCGGTCCTATGCGATCAAGCACCGGACGAGCACCTACATCGTATTCGCCACTCCGGTGACCTTTTTCTTTAACAGCGGCAAGGCGCTGTCACCGGACCAGGAGCAGGCGATTCCGCGCATGCTTTCCGCCTATGCGGTGATCGCGCGCCAGTCGCAGATGGACCATCCGGGTGAGGTTGAGCAGTTCTCTTACATTCGTGAATGGACCCAACTTCCGGCTGGATCTCTTTTGGTGCCGTTCAATCAGAGCCTTTTCGGCTGGGTCCGGGACAACGACGCGACGAACGTCATTCAAATGGATAATAACCCTCCGGAGCGTGTGCGCGAGTTCCCCTTTCCCGTGCAATACGGGGAGGGTGGAGGTGAGACCTTGCCTTTGTCGTATGTACGATTCAACGCGCAGGGCCTGATCGAGTACGAGGGAAAGATCCTGATCGCCGAGGGGTCTTACAGCTATCCGATGAATGAGGCGGGCATACCGTATGCCGATTCTTTCAGCGACGTAGAGTTCGAGGTCGATCGGGAGGGGTCCATGTTGGTCCTCCGGTTTTTCCGTCAGGGCAAGGTACGCATCAGCGAGCCGCTGCGAACCGACGAAGGAGCGAAGGGTTGATGAAAAAGCGAGGCAGATACCTTCAAGTGCAGGGGCGACAACGCGGCAGCCATGTCTCGGCAGGGTTCACTCTGGTCGAGGTGGTCTTGGCGCTTGCGGTGGTCGCGGTCGGGATGATGGGTGTCTTGGGGCTCTTCCCTGTCGGAATCAAGGCGGGGCGGGATGTCGTACAGGAGACGCATGCGGCGGCGGTGGAGCGGATGGTGACCTCCTTTATCCGTGCGGACTTTCGCGGAACGGGGGTCATGAACTACAACACTCACCCCTGGCGTAATCTGAACGTCCCCCAGGTGGCCCCGGATGGTAACTTCATGCCGCTCAAGGACGGTGGACTCGATTGGGACAAGGACGGTTCGCCCGATTTCCACCTGCAATACCGTGTGGTAGCGGATGATGACCGAGCAGAGGAGATCCCGGGGTTGGTCCAGGTCTACGTCCGCATCGGGTACCCGGTGCAGACGGACGAGGTGGATTCGAAGTTCGACTACAACCAGATTCGGTATCTGACCATCGAGCTGGCCAATGATATTCTTAATCCATGATTTCATTAAGGAGGCGTGACCGATGCCTAGAACAGACAGACGCGTCCTTTGCGGACGCAGGCCCATGGCGGCGGCCTTCTCCTTGTTGGAGTTGATTGTGGCGATGTCGGTGCTGAGCCTCATCACCCTGACGCTCTACGGGGTGTACAACCAGGTCGCTCAGACCTGGGGTGAGATGGACAACGAGATCGCCGTCTACCAGAACGCGAACCTGCTGTTGGAGTTCCTGGAGCGTGATTTATCCGCGGCGGTCGTCGATCCCGAGGTCGGGTTCTACGTGGTGGACCGATGGAACAACGACCCCATGCTTCGCAACATCACTTTTGGCGGCAAGGCGGATCTGCGTCTGGGTGCGGACCAGCTCTACTTCGCGAGTGGGAACGTCCCGATCGAGCCGGTCCAGCAGTTGGGCGGCAGTCCGATGATGGAGGTCGGGTATGAGCTCTGGGGGACCACCACGGTGACCAACCAGCCCTACCGCATGAGCCTGGTGCGGCTCACGACGGTGAAGAATGGAGCCGTCCACTACAACATTTTCGATGACGAGCCGGGGAAGGAATGGTGGATTGGGGAGAAGACCAGTATCTACCCCGATGTCTTTCCCAACGATGCGAGCAATTTTGGTTTCGACCAATGGGAGCCTTGGGCCGACTTGGTCTGTGGCTTCAACGTGGTCTGCTACGACGAAGAGGGACGCGCGTACGAGGAGTGGCCCCCGAACAACGAGTCTCGGGAGAGGTGGCCCGCACCGACGATGGTGGAGATCACGGTCACGATGACCACCCCTCGCACATGGAACGAGCTCCAGGAGTTGGAAAATGAGAACGTGCGACGGGAGTTACTCCTGAACAGTCTCCGTTCCTTCACCACCCGTCTCTATCTGCCTGTGGAGGGCGAATAAATGAAACCTACCATGCCGATTCGGCGACCTGTCGCCTACCCGGAAATCGCTCGTGAGCGACCGGGCGAGCGCGGTATCGCCTTGATCATGAGCCTTTCCATCCTGGTGATGCTGACGATGTTGGTCTTCGGATTCGCGGGCATCATGCGGGTGGAGCAGAAGGCGACCTCGAACATGGCCGATCTGGCGGCGGCGCGCGTCATCGCCGAGAACGGGATCGAGCGGGCGCGTGCCCGCATTTGGGAGGGCTTACGGGAGGATCCCTTCTTCTGTCCGGATTCCGTGATCTCGATGCCGGCCGATGTGGAATTCGCCACTTTAGCGGAGTGGGCGGATGCGCCAGCCGGGCTTCGGGAGTTCGTGCCGATTCTGCAGCGTGAGGGCAGGTCGTTGGAACCACAGCCGATGCTGGATGGGACTGGGACTGCCTTGGAAAACCCGTATCGTCTCCCTTCGCTCCCGCTCCAGCCTGGTGGGTCTGAAATCCCGTTGGAGCCACTTTGGGTAAGTCTGTACAACGGAGAGTTGAACCCGAAGCCGGGACTGGCGCAGTTGAAGATGCGCCAGCGGATGATCGGGCGCACCGCCTATTTCGCGACGGCGGGAAGCCTGGACATCAACGCGAGCGGTGCGACACCGTTCCAGGACGCATTTCTCCCTCTTGACCAGAAGGTCTTTCGGGGCGCGGGTGTTTCCGGGCGTGAGGTCTATTCTCCGGGCCTGCTGGAGGGGCTTGGTTGGGCACCCAATACCGCGTATAGCGCGGGAGTGGCTAGTTTTATCAATTATCGACGCCTCCCGAACGATCTGCGGCCTGAGATGTATGACCTGCGCCGGTTGCCCGGCGATATGCGGGCCTATATCTCACCCGAGCAGCTGAGACTCGACCCGATGAACCAGGGCGTTGCGGCCGGGATGGGCGCATTCTTCAACATGGACGAGTGGTTTGCGATCTGGCCGCATGTAAGCCTGCATTCCACCAGCGGGGAGCGGCCTGCGCGTGCACCGGTCGATTTCGAGCGCCTCGACTTACGTTCGATCTACGAGAGCGCCGAGTTCATGAACCTTTCACCGACGGAGCTTGCACAGAATCAGGCCTTTTGGGATCGTTGGCTCGAGCCGCTGAGCATGGCGGTAGTGGATGCCAAGGAATTCGCGCGATTGCAGCCGGATGACGACATCATGCCGTACCAGTTGATTGCGAACATGCGTGACTTCGCCGATCCGGATTTCCTTCCGACGCAATTGCCTCCGAACCTCTCCCTCGACGGGGCGCCGATCCTCGGCGTCGAGCCGACTCCGTTGCTGCACGAGCTGATCGTCGGTGTGCGCTACGACGTCGAGCAATTGGAATCCGAGGAAGAGGGCGGTGGCGGCGGTGGTGGCGGCATGATGGGGCCCGGTCTCCAAATGCCGAAGTGGAAGGTGACTGTGCGGGTCCGCGGCTGGGTTCGGACCTTCAATCCCTTCCGGCCGGACGTCCTCTTTTTCGATAACGACCCGGCTTTGCCATACATGGACGACGAAGAGGCGATCCCCCCCGTGGAAAACTACGGGGTTACGTTTACCTCCTATGTCAGTGGCTCCTATCCTCGCGGCCAGGGATCGTCCGGGTCTGGGAGCGAAGGTTTTGAGAACATGATCGAGCTCTCGACTCCCGGCGACGGTGTCAACCTGGTCGCGACCCCTGCCGACGCGCCGCGCGGCGGATTCCGCTCCTTCCAGATCGCTGCGGACGGCGGCGGTTTCGACCCGGCGGACGAGAGCAACGGCATCTTGTTGCTGGAGGAGGAATCGGGCGAGATCGAGAGCCGATCCGAGCCGCGTTTGACGCAGGCGATCCGGATCCGGCTGGGCCGGTTGCAGCTTTGGAACAAGGCGGCGGCGGCCTTGGTCGACCACGCCCTGCCTGGGAACCAGCCGATCACGATCTCCGCGATCAACCTGCAGTCCGGCCAGGAGCGCTTTTGGTCGTTCGGGGTGCGCTCCGACCCGCGTGTGAATCGGAGTCAGATGGCATGGGTGCCACGGTATCAGGGTGTGACCTTGGAGTATGCAGCATCTTCGACGGACGACCTGGATCGGGACCGTGTTCCGGGCGGTTTGCCCCCGACCTCAGATCAGGTGCCGGCGGACGTGCCTCTGCGTGAGCTTCCGGATTTCTACATTCGCAACGGCCCCTTCGCGACCGTTGGGGAGGTTGGGCTCATCCATACCGGCTATGAATTCTCGACGTTGCGCCTCCTCCCCGAGGGGGATGGCCGGCTCCTCGACTACCTGTCGGCGACACCGATCTCCATTATCGAGAACGAGACCTATATCGATTCCGCGGAAGAGGATTTTGTTCGGGCACGGGTCTTGGAAGCCGCGCGCGGAAAGGTCTCGGTCAATACCCGTAAGGCCCCGGTCCTACGCGCGTTGCTTTCGCGGATCCCGACAGAGGTCGACGGGGAGGACTACTTCGACGTCCTTCAGACCGAGGGGCGCGTGTCGGGAACCACGGCGATCGACGAATGGCTGGAATTGAACAGCACGGCTCCTGAGTTTTGGGTCGAGTATGGGCTCGGCGGAATCTGTGAACTCTACGGGATCACGGTCAATCGCAAGGACGCGCCGGAGATGGATTATTTCCAGGAGGAGATCATCCGCCGGATCTCCAACCAGATTACGCTGGACCCGACCTATACGGTCATGGTCTGGGGGCAATCGGTGCGCGATCCGATCGATCCCGATGCGCCGCTGGTGATCCTGGCTGAGAGCAAGATGCTGGCTGTACTCCAGCCGGAGTATGAAATGATCAATGATGTCCGCGTCGCGGTTGGGCTGAAGCTCTTGTCCAAGCGGATCGTGGACGATCGCGGACAGTGATCCGGTCCATGCCCATGTGCCGTCGCCGCAGGACCGGCGGCGGCACGTGCGGCATCGATCGGGCGCGTCGGCCGAGGGAATTTTCCCGAAACTGATCGATTCTCTAGGACTCCTGCCTTATAGAGAGCTACTGAAGCACTCGATCCCCAAATGAACACCCTTTGGTACTCACAGTTGTCATGAAGCAGTCCCGCACCGCACACAAGGCCTTTCGGGGGCACCTGACCTCAAGTATGCCGGACCACACCACGCTCCGGCCGCTGCTGCTCATTGCAGTCCTCCTTGCCCTACCGGTTTCTTGGGCAAGGGCGGTTCAATACGAGCTCATCGAGATCGTGAAGTCGGGCGATGTCTTTGCGATCCAGGACGGCACCAATGTCGTGGAACGTACAGTGGTCCGGCTTCTGGGTGCCCCGCGGATCAACAACAACGCACGGGTGGCTTGGCTTGCTGAGTTCGATTCCGACAACGGGCTGACCCAGCAGGCGGTGCAAGTCGCGGATGTGCTCGCTGAGGAAGGGGTGGAGATCCTGCCCCCGATCGCGGTGACAATGGGGCGGACCCCGGAGAACCTGCCGATTGCCGGCTTCAATCAGAACCTGTCGATCAACTCCGACGGCGATGTCGCCTACCATGTCTTCCTCTACGGCGACTTCATATCCGAGGGTATCTACCTGGCCGAGCCGCTTGATGCGCTCTCCTACACGAACCGGACGGTGGCGCTGCAGTACCATCCATGGCCGAACGAGCAGGGGGTGTTGGGCGTTTTTGACGCGCCCTGGGTGAACGATCCCTCTGAGGAGGAGGGGAGCGAGCCCGAGGTGGCATTCATGGCTGAGAACGTGGAATCCGAGTTCGGCTCGCTCGACCAAGGGCTGTTCATCAACCTCGTGCGACCTGACCCTGACCCGTCCCTGTTCGAGCCGAGTGTGAATCGGCTGGTCTTCACGGATCAGGATCAGCTCCCTGGGACCTCGAACCTGGTCGAGGCGGTGGGGCTGCCCCGCTTGGACAACGCCGGCCGGATGGGGGTGACGATACGGGGCACGGTCAGTGACTTCCTCTTCCGATTCCCGGATGTTGACAACCCGGCTCCGGAGATCGTGCTACAAACCGGTGACCCGATGCCGATGACCGACGGCAACACGAATGTGGTTGACCGGATCAGCGTTTATTCGGGCATGTCGTTGAGCGGAGAGCACCAATCGACCTGGGTGACCGGGACGGACACCAATCTCTTCTTCAACGCGATTGCGACTCCGACGCAAGCGACTGCCTGGGTGCCTGGTCCGGCGGGCGGCGGGAATATTTATGCGGGCCTGCAAGCGATTTCCGAGACGAATGAAAGTGGGGATCTCAACTACATCGGAGTGACCTACAATCCGCTTGTACCGGAGGCGGAGCAGCGCCTTTCGGTGGGTGTTTTTTACAACGGTGAATTAGTCGCCAAAGATTTTGAGCCGACGCCCGAGGACGAGACCGAGCTCTTTTACGACTTCGACTGGGCGACGGTGAACGACCTCGGTTGGGTGACATTCCATGCCTACACGACCAACACCGTGCATCAGGCATTGGGTGAGGCGGTTTACGTGGCGATTCCGCTTCCGGAACCGGGCATTGAATTGGTGAAGACGGTACAGGGCGTAGAGGACGGGGAGATCGCCTTCATTCCTGGCGGCGGGTATGAGGTCACCTACGAGTATACCCTCAGCAACACGGGCGAGGTGCATCTGGCCTCGATTCAGCTGATCGACGACGCGGGGACTCCGGCGGATTCGAGTGACGACCCGGTCTTCTCTGAGCTGTTCCCGACCGGTGAGCCACCGATGGCGCCTGGTGCGAGCACGACATTGACCTGGCAGGTGAGCGTCACCAACTCCATCACCAATCGAGCGGCGGTGGTGGCCAATCCGGTCTTTGCGAACGGGTCGGACTGGCGTGGACTGGATGACGTGACCGACAGTGACACGGCGATCGTGGAGACGACGGGGTTGGATTTGGCGGTGACGGCCGGCAACGCCCCGAACGGCCGGATCGAATTCGTCGTAGATCAAGGCGATGTCGACTATCGGTATGAGGTCACCAACGTCACCACCCAGGCCATGACGAACATCCAGGTCTTCGACGTGCCGTATGGGGATGCCGGGGCGGGGGATCTACTTTACACGATAGCTGCGCTTGATCCGGGCGCATCCGACGTTCGCTATTTCACGCGTCTTGTGAGTGCGACTGTCACGAACGTCGCCACCGCGGTCTTCGATCCGGGTGGCGGTGAGGACCTGATCCGCGATCAAGACCAGACGATCGTGTTCGTCGGCCCGGCCGGGTTGAAGTTGACGAAATGGATCGACGGACTCGATCCCGGCGACGAAGGATACATCGATACGCCCGGACTGGTGACCTATCGTTTTCGGATCGAGAACGAGGGGCATCTCAACCTGGACGGTTTGCGACTGTACGACGTGATCGAGGCGCGGGGTGTGTTTCAGGAGCTCACGCCACTGCCTTGGAGAGGGGTATTGGCCCCCGGCGAGGCGTTCGAAGCGACCTTTGACCTGCCGGTGACGGAGACAACGCGCAACCTGGCGATTATCACGGGCAATCCGGTGGACGAGAACCTCGTGGACATCCCGAGCCTGATCGACGTCGAGGATACCGACACGGCCTTGGTGCACCTGGTGAATCCCGGGATGGGAGTGACGAAGCGGGTCCTGCCTGGCGAGATCGACGAGATCACTTTCATCAACGCGCCTGGGCCGGCCGAGTTTGAGGTCGTGCTGGAAAATACCGGCGACGTCGGATTGGGTGCGATCCAGGTGGTGGACGACCACGGGACCCCTGAGGACGCGCAGGACGATCTGCTATTCACGCGTGATTATCTGCCGGCGGGCGAGCGATGGGAGTTGAGGTACGACTACCCGGTGGATGCCGATCAGACGAATCGAGTTGAGGTGACGGCCCAGCCGTACGTATCGGAGCAGGAGGCGATTGACCAGCTCGACCCGATTGTGGACGAGGCGTCTGCGGAGCTGCGGGTTGTGCATGCGACTCCGAATTTCACGAAGGCCGGCGCAGGTTTTGAGGTGGGTGAAGAGGCGCAGTTCTTCCAATCCAACTCCGAGATGTCGTTTATCCTGCGGGTGGAAAACCCGGGTGATGTCGCCCTGGACGGCCTGGAGATTTTGGATGACGCGGCGACCCCGACCGACCCGGACGACGACTTTTTAGTGTACACCGCGACCGAGCCGCTCATGCCGGGTGGCTCCTTGGTGATCACATCGACCATTCCGATGATGCCGTTGGGTGTGTACACCAACACGGCGACGATGACGGCGACGGTGATCTTCCCGACGACAGGTGAGCCGGTTCCGCATATCGATCCGATGGAGGTTTCGGCTTCGGCCTCTTTCCACGTGCGTCCGGAAGCGGGGCTGAAACTGGTGAAGACCGCCGGCGACGCGCCGGACGGGCGTGTCGAGTTTTTGGTGTCGGCGGGAGCGCCGTTCGTACAGGTCCGCTACGACTACGACCTCTGGAACATCGGCGAGCGTGACTTAGCGGACGTGGTCTTGACGGATGACGTCTATGGTCTGGTCGGTGAAGTCGCCCGGTTGGATTCCGGAGAACGCGTTCACTATACGGTTGTTGCTGACATCAGTGGCACGATTACGAACGTGGCCGAAGCGGTCGGCACGGTCCTCGATTTCGAGGGTGAGCCGGATCCGATCTTCGGGGTGACCCGTGCCGTGGACGATGCCGTGGTCTACCTCGGCCCGGCCGGTTTTGAGTTGACGAAGATCGCCGGGCAGGCGCAACCGGGTGAGACCTGGTTTATCGATGGGCCCGGACCGGTGGAGTACACCTATCGTGTGACGAACCTTGGATCGATCACGATCGACACGATCCGGGTTGTGGACAACAAGCTCGGCGACATCGGCATGCTGCGTTTCTTGGGCGAGGGCGCGACTGCGGAGTTGAAAGCGACCGCGGTCATCAGCAACAGCGTCACCAACCTCGCGATTGCGGAGGGCGTTCCGATCATTGAGCAAGGGGTGCCGTATCCGGGACTGATCCCTGTGGAAGATACAGATCGTGCGCATGTCGACCTTGATCCGTTCGCGGCCCTGGAGTTGATCAAGACGGCGGAAGACGCGCCGGATGGTGAAGAGGCGACGGTGACCCTGGGTCGACCATTCACTTACCACTATCAGGTGACGAACCAGGGTGAGACCTGGTTGAAGGATGTGGTCCTGAGCGACGACAAACTGGGCGAGCTCGGTGTCATTGAATTGCTCGGACCTGGCGCGACCGTGCTCTTGGAGACCTCGATTGTCAGCGATGTGATTGGCCGGATCCGCAATACGGCGACAGCGGTCGGGTCGCCTGCTTACCGGAGTGGAGTGCTGATCGGTTTCCTCGATCCGGTGGAGGCCTCGGACGACGCATTGGTGTTCGTGTCGCCTGCCGGCATGCAGCTGGTGAAGACGGCGGGCGGCGCCCCCGACGGCGCGGTGGAGTATCTTCCCGGGCCGATGCAGGTCGTGTATTCCTATCGGATGACCAACATCGGACAGACCAGTCTACGCCTGGAATCGTTGGTGGACGACCAATTCGGCGAACTGGATGTGGAGGGCATCCTGGCACCTGGGGAGACGCGCGTTGTTGTGACTTCCCAGCGAATTACCGAGACGATCACAAACCACGCGGTCGCGCGTGCGCTTGCCGTGGATGACCAGGATGAGCCGGTCGCCGACATCCCTCTGGTCCTGGCCCGGGATTCCGCGACGGTCGTGGTGGATGCGCGTCCAAGGGTACGCCTGACGAAGACCGTTCACGGTTTCGCGGAGAACTCGGTCGCGGTTGTCGATGCCGGCGAGGAGATCCACTATCTCTTCAAGGTGGACAACGTGGGGGACACCCCTCTGGTCCAGCTTGAGGTCACGGACGATGTGCTGGGCGAGGTCGGCCGCATTGAGCATCTCGCATCGGGGGCATCGTTGGTAATGACCAGTGCGGTCTACAAGGTGACCGAACCGGTGGTGAACCTGGGTACCGTGACTGGATACGTCGGGTATCCCGACGGTGTGCGTGCGGATGAGCTCTGGCCCGATCCAATCATCGATACGAATGACGCGGTGGTGGAAGTGAACCGCGGTCGGTTGGAGGTGGTCAAGACCGCGGGTGGGACTCCGGATGGCAACCCGTTGCTGTTGGAGGCGCCTGCGGAGGTGACGTATCGCTTCGTGCTGCGCAATGTCGGGGAGACGCATCTGGTCAATCTCGTAATCGAGGACGACCTGCTCGGACCGATCGCGACCGAACCGGGCCCCTTGGGTCCGGGCGGTGAGTTGACCTTTGAGATGGACCACTGGGTTTCGCAGTCGGAGACCAACATCGTGACAGTGGCCGCCCAACCCGCCAACGCGTTAGGGCAGCCGATTCCCGGCCTGCCGACGATCTCAGAGACGGATGACGCGGTGGTCCTGATTGGGGCCGATGCCCAACCCGGGTTCGAACTGATCAAGACGGTAGCCGGGTTCGAGGACGGCGCGGTGGCCGAGGTCCCGATCTTCCAGGACGTCCGTTATATCTTCACGTTGGTCAACACGGGTCCGACCTATCTCGGTGGGATTACGGTTGATGACGACCATCTCGGACTGGTTGGGGAATGGGAGTTGCTTGCTCCGGGAGAGATCGCGGAACTGGAGTTCATGACCAACCTGAGCCATTCCGTGACCAACACCGCCACGGCGGTTGCGGAGGTGATCTACAACGACGGCACGCCGATCGAGGGATTTGAACCGCTTGTTTCGGTGGATGACGCGATTGCGGTGGTCAGTCCCGCATCGGTCCGGTTGATCAAGACCGTGGCCGGCGTTCCGGACGGAGACATTGCCTTCTTCCCGGCGCCACGCCTCCTCAACTATGAATTCAGGATTCAGAACATCGGTTTGACCGGCCTGGATGAGATCTACTTTACGGACGTCGACCTCGGTTACGAGCAGGAGTTTTCGGGTGGGCTGCAGCCGGGCGAGGAGATCGTATTCACGCTTCCCGCTTTCGTTGCCGCCGACTTCACGAACCTGGCCGGCGTATCCGCGGTCCCGGACGATCCCGAGCTGGACACCGTGTACAGCTTTGATGACGCGTCGGTCGACATCACACCGGGCCCTGAATTGTCGGTGGTCAAGCTGGCCGGAGAGGTTCCCGACGGCGAAGTGCTCTATGCCCAAGCGGGGAGCTTGGTGGACTTCTCCATTGAGGTTGCCAACCTCGGCGAGACGCACCTGAGTGGGATCGAGGTTGCGGACGAGGATTTCGGCTCGCTTTGGACGGAACTGGACCTCGCCCCTGGCGAGAGTGTATCGGTTGTGACGTCCGTCGTGATCACCGCATCGATGACCGGTGTGGCCTCGGCATCGGGGCTGCCGAGTTACAGCGATGGGACCCCGATTACCGGACTCGATCCCGTGGTGGCTGCCGACGATGCCGTCGTACAGCTCCATCCAGGCAATATAGCCCTGACCAAGAGGGCGGGGAACGCCGCCGACGGCGAGGTCGAGTATCGCATCGGTGCGGGGGTTGTGCTCTATCGCTACACCATACGCAACACCGGCACGACACACTTGGTCGACATCGAGGTTACGGACGATGTATTGGGCGAGGTCGGCACGCTGCCGGGACCGCTCGCGCCGGGAGAGGAATGGGGGGTGACCCTGGGAGCGGTTGTCGCGGGTGATGTCCGCAACATCGCGACCGTGACGGCGTATGCGAGCGATTCGCTGGGCAACCGGCTGGACCAGCTGCCACAGTTGCAGGCCTCGGACGACGCCTTGGTCGACACCTCTCCGCAGCCGGAGCTATCGGTCACGAAAACGGCCGATGGCCAGACGCCCGGCCAGGCGCTTCAGGTGATGCCGGACCAGGAGGTCAGCTTCCAACTGGTGGTGCGAAACAGTGGTGAGACCTATTTGGCGCAGATTCAGATTGAAGACCCGCTGCTGGGGTGGTCTGAGCAGGTTGATTTGCTGCCTCCCGGCGGGCAACTGCCTGTGCTGCAGACCTCGGTGGTCGTCAACGCGACCATGACCAACGTGGTCGAGGTGACTGCTCTGCCGTCGTATGCCGATGGGCGTCCGATTGTGGGGTGGGAACCTGTGGTGACGAATGCCACGGCCGTGGTGCGGGTGGTGGATGCCGGGCTCTCGATCGTCAAGACGGCAGGGAGCGCGCCGGATGGCCAGATTGAATGGAGCCCACCCGGCCGCATTGTGGAGTATCGCTATGTGCTGACCAACACAGGGCTGCGGCCTCTGGGCGACCTCCTCCTGGTGGATGACGTCCTTGGGGTGATCTACGAGGTGCCTGGGCCGATGGAGCCTGGAGCCGTGCTGGAATGGGTTCGCCCTGCGCTGATTACGCGTTCGGTGACGAACAATGTGACCGTGGTCGGCTTCGCTCTGGAGGATGACGGTCAACCGATCGCGGGGCTCGATCCGATCACCGGTTTGGATGATGCGGTCGTGCGGACCGATGCCGCACCTATGATGACGCTACAGAAGAAGGCGGGCAGTGCGCCCTACGGTCAGCCGCTGGTTGTGGAGCGGGGAACCGAAGTTCCCTTCTCCATCATCATCAAGAACACCGGTTCCACGCATCTCGGCCAGATCCGGGTGGAAGACGCGCAGCTCGGCTTCCTGGACGAGGGCCTGGTCTTGGCGCCGGGGCGTTTCAAGACCTATTTGCTGCGCGAGCCGGTGACGGAGACCATGACCAACGTTGTTCATGTTACGGCCTATCCGAGTTACGGCGACGGCACTCCGATCCCAGGCTTCGATCCGATTGCCCTGGAGGCAGAGGCGTATGTCCACATCACCCCGGCCGCGGTCCGGCTGACCAAGACCGCGGGGGATGCGCCGGACGGCCAACCGGAGTATGGGCTGGGACGGCTTTTAATACCGTTCCACTTCCGTGTGGAGAATACCGGTTCGATGCCACTGGTCCAGGTGCGGGTGCACGATCGGTTCTTCGGGGAAGTGGGGTCCAGTCAGGGGCCGCTCGCACCTGGCGAGGTTCTGGACTATGCATTCTCCGCATTTGTCTTTGGTTCTGAAAGTTTTACGAATACAGCAACGGTTGTTGCCTTGCCGGCGGATCCCGATGGCACACCGGTAGCCGATTTAGAGCCGGTGGTCTCGGAAGACTCTGCGATCGTGCTGAACTCGGCCGTGCCGGCGCTCGGCTTGATCAAGCTGGCCGAGGGGGCAGAGGACGGGATGCCGCTGGAGCTTACCTCGCCGGAGACCGTTCGGTACCTGTACAGGGTCCGCAACCTGGGTGACACCTGGTTGGCGGCCGTGACGGTGACGGACGATCAGCTCGGGCAGGTCGGTGAGATTGGGCTTTTGGGGCCGGGGCAGGAACGGGACCTGAGCGCCTCGGACTTCATTGAAGAGACGACGGTGAACACCGGCCTTGTCGAGGCGGTGGTTGCGTACGGCGATGGCAGCCCGGTACCTGGGCAGGAGCTGTTGACGGCATCGGACGATGCCTTGGTGGTGGTCGTATCGGCGGAGCTGCGGATCCAGTTGCTGGAGGTGACGCAACTCGAGCCGGACGAGTTTGGAACACCACGGGTACGGGTGCGACTCGGCTGGGATGAAGTGGGGGGAGTCACCGCCTACCGAGTGGAACGGCTCGATGCCGCGGGTGAGAGTTGGGAGACGGTCGTCTCCGGACTCCAGACCAATGCTGCGGAGTTCGAGGATGGGCACGATGAGGAGGCGACGGCTGTCTTCTACAGGATTGTTGCTGAACGTTGAGGGGTCTGCCTGGAGTGTGGAGCGCCCCTGCATGAGTGTCCGGTTGACCAGAGCGGCTGCGGGGTCCGCGATCCGAAAAGTTCGCGGACCCCGGTGGCGCGGATGGCTCCTGAGCTGTGCATGCTGCCTGCTTGTTTTCGCGGGTAGCTGGAGGGCTTGCGGGGAGGCGGGGGGGACGGAGCTGCGGAAGGAGCTAGAGCCCGTCCGAAAAGCCGATCGGCCGACAACGAAAGGTCTCCGGGTTCGGATGGGGAGGACTCCCGCAGAGGATTTCAGAGATGCGGAATTGCAGATACATCGGAGCTGTTTTCTCCCACTGATTTGGTCAGTTTGTGGGAATACTCTTCAGAGAATTGGTTGGATGGACCACAGCATGGGACCTATCCGCCCTCACGGCCTGGTCGAAAACGCCACCGCGCCCTCTGCGGGAGGCTCTCCGGATGGGCTTGAGCTATGGGATTGGGTGTGCAGTTTGCATGGTTGGCCGGAGGGGCATTCGCTCGAGGCGGCCTCCTCGGAGATCCGCACACTGGGGCTCAACAGCCCGACTTTCGTCCTCTGGAATCTCTCCTGGCATGGTTATCGTGCGATGGTACCGGTTCGAATCGCCGCCGGAGAGGGCAGGGATGTCTTCCACGGGTTCGCCGATTTTCAGAATCGGGCATTTCCGGTGCAGCGAATCGACCGTGGGTTCTGGAATGGGCATTGGCTCCTGGCGTGTCCTGTATCTCCCTTTTCGTATCAGACCGTGCAACCCTCTGCCCGGCCATCGCCTGAGATGCGGATCGAAGTGGACGCCTCTCCGGATGGCTGGAGGAGTCTGGAATGGGGGTATGTGTGGGAGAACATCACGGGTGGTCTTCGCGAGCTCGACCTCGGTGGCGGCAGAATACTGGAGCATCCGCTGGGGCTTGGCTTGGTTCCGACCCTTCCGGGCGCGAGGCGGCCTGGACTCCCGATCCGTGGTCTGGAATGGGTGGAGTCCGGACCTTTGCGCTGGGCATGCGAGATGGAGCTGGACCCGTCTTGGGCGGCTATTGGGCGCATGGAGTATTGTGTGAACCCGCGCATGATTCGGTTTTCGCTTCGCGGCAAAGACCTTCCGGGTCGGGAGTACCGCATCTTCCTGCCGAAGCCTGGTGAGGGTGTCGAGCTGGTTCTCGGGGAACACGGACCTGAAGGGCGCGACTGGTTTTGGGGTTGGCACGCACCCGCGAGGGGGGCGGTTGCGACGCTACACCTACGGGGCGTCGGCACACTCAATCCGAGCCTTGGGCCTGCAGGCGATGAGCTCCTGGATGCGATGGATTGGCGGGTTCCGCGACCAGCCGATTCGGAGACCGAACAGGCCTCGGAGGAGCGGGTGCTACTGGAATGGACCCTGCGTGGGGGGCTCACAGAGGGGGACTCCGGGTGGGAGTCTGGACTGTCTGCACTTCTGCAGGAGGAGGGGCATGGGCTGCGGATGATTCCTGTGCCACAGCAGGCCGGCAGCCGGGTTGCAGCGGGCGCGGGCATCATCCTGCGTGGGCCGGTGCGTTTTGCCGGAGCTCCAACAGCCGGCGCGAGTCCTGGGGAGTGGTTGGTGCCGATGCGTGCGGTGGTTGCGGGCGGATCGGGCAGGGAGTTCGAGGGCGCGTGGCAATGCAGTATATGGTTCGAGTCCCCGCCGCGGTCGGTGGAGTATCAGGTGTGGGTGGGTGCGGGTCAGGCGCCGCCAACAGGCTCCGAGTGGACCGCCCTGGGTCCGGCGCGACACTCCTTTGATCTTCGACTCGCGCAGCCGCCGAAAGGCGTTGTGTGGCTGCGGGTGCGGACCTAAGGCCAGGAACGAAGTAGGGAAATTCGATCCGCAGATGGAGGGGTAGCTAGAGGTCGTCCGAAAAGGCCGTTGGGGAATAGCTGAAGGCTCTCCGGATCCGGATGGGGAGGGACTCCCGCAGAGAACGCAGAGGGCGCAGAGGGGTATTGGGAGGGGGGGATGCAGCTGCATCGGAACCGTTTTCAACAACTGCCTTGGTCAACTGAATCGGTATCACTGAAAATACCCCCAAAAAGTAGGCTGCAGAGCATGGAACCTACCCACCCCGATAGGTTGGTCGAAAACGCCACCGCGCCCTCTGCGGGAGGCTTTCCGGGTCCGGATGGGGAGGGACTCCCGCAGAGAACGCAGAGGGCGCAGAGGGGTATTGGG
>CALLYA010000523.1 GCA_937875495.1 uncultured Verrucomicrobiota bacterium | reverse complement strand
GAGAAACAGAAACTCGAGGAACTTCTAGTTCCAGTTTGACAGACCACATGCCTGCACCTCTGCGCCTCTTCGGCCGGTTCCTCTGCTGCATTCCCACACCTCCCATACCTGGCCGGGTCCTCGGACCGACTGCCGCCTGAAAGGGACGGGCGGAAATACGTTCCATCCTGAGCGCCCTTGATCCTTCAATTCTGTGCTAAATTGGAGGCTCAGACAAACCACTACTTCATCAACTTCATTAGGTGAGAACTGAATTATGAAAGATCCACTCGGTTTCCGGGGTGCAGGACTCCTGGTTCAGCGGCTGAGCATCGGCGGACTGATGCTCTTTCACGGCGTGCACAAGATCTTCAACGGCATCGGCGGCATCGAGAAGATGCTGGAGGCACGCGATCTGCCGGGATTCATCGCGTACGGCGTTTACGTCGGAGAGGTGCTCGGTCCGCTCATGATGATCCTCGGCTTCAAGGCCCGGATCGGCGCCGCGCTCGTAGCCTCTACGATGGTCGTTTCGATCTTCCTGGCCTTCTCCGACCAAATCTTCAAGCTCACGGAAAACGGTGGACCGGTCATCGAACTCAACCTGCTCTATCTTTTCGGCGCCATCGCCGTCATGATCTCCGGTGCAGGCATGCTCTCGATCGACAACTACCTCAAGTCCCGCAAAAAGTCCGAGAAGAAGTCCAGCTCAGAGAAGTAAGAACGTGAGGAGAGTCTGGACGAGGACCCGGAAGAGAGAGGGGAGGCCGTTAGTCTTGCCCTGCCTCCCCTCCTTTCTCCTCTCCTGATCGTATTGGCTCATTGCGCCCGAGCAGGGAATGCACAATGGCCGGACGCCCTCCACAGTGCATGCGGTGTGCGTGTTAAGGCCCGTGCGAAAACCCCTTTGGGGCAGAACGAAAGGTCTCCGGGGCCGGATGGGGAGGTCTCCCGCAGAGATCGCAGAGGGCGCTGAGGGGGGAGGTTTGCTTGGGGGGCTGAGGTGATTTCTGCAACAAGCCTGGTCCGCTGAAAACGGTAAACCTAAAAAAATCCCCAAAAGGATGGGGTCAGAGTATGGAACCTTCCCAGCCCCCATATGCCGGTCGAAAACGCCACCGCGCCTCTGCGCCTCTGCGCGAGGCTCTCCGGATCCGGATGGAAAAGCCTGGTTCGGAAAGGGGATATCTTTTCAGACGACCTTTTGCCAATGCCATGGACATGGACCTGGGTCCGCCCCCATCTCTTTCCGTGCTGCTCACCCCTCCGCTTGCGGCATCCCTTTTGGGTTTGCTCCGGGGTAGGTCCGGCCAGGTTTATGACCAATGCCCTCAAAGCTTGCCCCGTGCCGTATTCCGATGGATGATTCCCTTGCACAGTCTCGATTCAGCGGGGAAACCCCATCCAAAAGGTCACATCGATGTCGGATAGTCCTGGATATGTCGATCCTCTCCACTACGAAGAACTTCGTCTCTTCGTCGAGGAGATCTGCGATCATATTTTTCGCTTCGAATGCGTCGAAAAATTCGGAATTGAGCCACAGGATGTCGACATCGACCAGGAAGTCTATCTCGGCGGCCCTGGCGCCTTTGCCGACATCCGCGTTCAGGCCCAGAATCAACCGACGACCTTCATTGAGGTCAAGTACGGCTATGACTCCGAACGACTGGTCAGTTCATTGACCAGGAAATACGGCGAGGAAACCCCTGGATCGAAGCAGGGTGCGCGCGTCGTGCTCGTGGCCGACACCCACCGGCATGCCGACTGGCCCTCCATTGAGAGCCGAATCCGGGAACAGTTGCGCCCCAATCTGCATCTAGAGGTATGGAACGAAGAGCTCCTCATATCACGGATTAGCGAGCGATTCCCCATCCGTATCACCTCTTTTGAGGATCGCCCGGTTCGCGAGCTGCGCGGCATCGTGGACAAGGCGTTCGGGCATTACGCATTCGGGGATGACTACCGACCTGATGACATCCATACCACACTCATCTGGCACTTCGGCTATTGGCGCGTGCGCAGAATGCTTGAGCGTGGTTTCATCGGGAACGGCAAACTGGTCGATGTCGGTCGTCACAAGAATATCGCGGTCATGCTCGCGGACCTGAGCAACTTTTCCAGCTTTGTGCGCGACACGCCGGACGATCATGTGGTGCGCGGCTGTCTGGCCAACTTCTACGCGAAGGCCCGGCACCAGATCATCAACAGTGGTGGTATGCTCTACCAATTCCTTGGCGATGCTGTTATCGCGCTGTTCGGCTTGACCGATCCCGATTCCAACCATCTGGATGACGCGATGGACTGTGCGGAGGCGATGGTCGAGATCGGCAGTTCGGTTTGCGATCTTTGGCAGCGTCAGATCGATCGGGTGCAACGCAGCGGCGGCAGCCACATCGGCATGGCAATCGGCAATCTCCAGGTCGTGCAGTTGCAACCATTTTCTCCCACACGGATCAGCGCGATCGGCGATGCGATCAACATCACGGCCCGCCTGCTGGAGGAGGCTGGGCCGGGTGAGATTGTGGCCAGCAACTCGCTGGTTCAGAGACTATCCCCCCACTGGCAAGGCCAATTCCGCGAACTCTCCCCGATCGAGGCGCGCAACATGGGCCTGATCAAGACCTGGAAGCTGCCGCTCGGCCGGAATCGTAACCTGCCCGGATCGCATTACCAGTAGCACCCTCGTCACGGCTGCTGCGGGGTCCGCTCCAACAATGCCGCACGCTGCATTTCTAGCGCCTGACGCTGGTCCGGCCGCTGAGCATGCGCCAGGGCTGCGTCATAAAGCGCCACCGCTGCATCGAGTTCCCCCGCATCCGCCTTCATCGCGGCCAACAGGGTGTAGGCATCGAGCGCATCGGGGGCGACTTCTATCGAATGGCGCAGCAGCTCCGCCGCCTCGTCCCCGCGTCCGTCTTCGCGGAGGAAGAATGCCTGCGTGTACAAAAACTTCGGGTCGTCCGGCCTGAGCTTGAGTGCCTCCTGCAGGTAGTGCTCCCCCTCACCCTTGCGCCCCGTTTGACGCGCCAGGATCGCGAGGTTGTAGAGTGGATCGGGGAAGCTCGGCCCTACCTTGACCGCAGTGCGCAGGGCGCGTTCAGCAAGCTTGGGCCGATCGGTCTCGGCATAGAGCAGGCCGAGGTTGAAGTGCGCCTCAGCACTCTCGGCATCCGCCCGAATCGCCTGCTCCAACTGTTCCTCCGCCTTTTGAATTCGCATCTGCCCCTGTGCCTCATACGTAGCCGCCTCGTCCGCCCGTCCAAGGCGCATCAGGAATCCGGCCTGCTCGGAAAAGGCCGCGGCCTGCTGCGCGTAAAGCATGGAGAGGTTGATCATCGCGACCACGTTCTCCGGCCAGAGCTTCACCGCGGTTGCGTACTCCCGCTCCGCCTCCTGTTCACGCCCCTGGTTCTGGTAAAGGAGTCCGAGGTTGTAGTGTGACATACTGTCATCCGGCCGCACCTGCATGGCGGATTCGAACTCTGCCATTGCCTCGGTTGCGTGTCTGCGATCAGTCCCGTTCAGGTCCGCCAGGTCGAACCGGCTCAGCGCGAATCCGGCCTGGACACGCACCGCGCGATAGTCATCCTGTGCAGCAAGCAACAGCGCTTCCCGATATTCGGGACTGTAGGAATTGCCTAATCCGGCGGTTGCCGCGGAACGTACCAGGGGCGAGGGATCCGCTACCAGCCGCGCATAGACATCCCACTTATCGGAATGGCTCAGTCCGCCCCCCATCAGCCGCAGAAGCGAGGCGCGAAACACCTCGTTGTTGTCCGGTTGCGCCACGAATTCCAGCATGCGGTTCCCCTGCCCCCAATCCTGCTTGCGTGCCTGAGCGATCAAGCGGGCACGCTCCAACAACGGCTGTTGGTAGTCCCGCGGATACCACTTGCGCACCCAATCATCAGACCACTGCGCATCCTGATCGGTGTGGCAGAGATTGCAGGCATTCGGCGATTGAAACTCCATGTCGCACGATGGCGAGGGTGAGACCATGGAGTGATCGTGACGCACCATGCGTGCGAACTCCGTCTTGGGCATGTGGCAGGATATACAATCCGGCAGGGGCATGGGCCATGCCCCTTCACCGATTCCTGCTTCGGCAAGCGTCTTTGGCGTCTTGTGGAAGGCGTGGGCCTCGGGCGCGTCGACGATCTCCTGATGACACGGCAGGCATAGATTCGCACGCTCCAACGGCTTCGCCCGGAGACGGCCGCTGGAGGTGTGGCAGGTCATGCAATCCATCTGCCCAGATTGCGCACATTCACTGATCCGATAGAGGGTGTAGGTGTAGTTCTCGCCGAGATCGCGTCCGTCCGGGTGGAAATCGGGGTCCTCCAGCGTGGCCATGTCATAGTGATCAAAGAAGAGCTCTCCGGGGGGGAAGGCCGCTGTGAGCGGATGCATCTTGGCATGGCAGGGCGCACACATGGAATCGGTCTGCGCGTGGGTGAAGTCATCGGGTCCGGTCTTGACGAGGAAGATGTCCTCCGGAACGGGATCGCCCGGCCGCAGCTTCGCCATCTCCTCGCAGTGCTTTTGCGAGGCGCCATGGCACGTCTCACAATTGATTCCGGTCTCGAGCCAGCGCGTTTGATAGGAGTCCTCAGACAGGTAGTAATTCTTTTCCAACTGGCTGACGTGACAGCTGAAGCAGGAGGTATTGAACGTGAGCCGCCGATGCTGCCACTCCAGCGGATCGTCCGCGATGCTCGGGTGATGGCGCACCATGCTGGCAGTGGTATCGTACCACTCCTTACGTCTCAGATCGTAGGCGACCGGAAGGACCTGCAGCTGCCCCCGCTCCTGCGGGGTCAGGAAGTAGAAGATGTTCTTGCCACCCATCGCATAATGGATCTCATGCAGCTCCCGCTCGGCATCAGATGCATCGACCGGCCACTCCTCCACCACACCACGCCCGTTGTGCATGGCAAACCGGAACTGTGTGCCCCCGATTGTGACCGGCGCAGTCTGAGGTGGCAGGTTCTTCTGGGCGAACTCCTCTGTGAAATGGGTCATGGCCAAGCCATGATTGGAGGTGGACCAGAGTTCGTAGAAGCGCTGATGACAAGGCTGGCACGACTGCGATCCTGCGAACTCGGACTGCGGATCGGCCTCCAGCTCAGGCGATGGTGGCACAGGGACATGCTGGACCACCTCAGAGGAGAGGTCGGCAGGTGCAGCAGCATCCGAAGAAACCGCCTCGCGCTCCGGCCCAGAAGTCGCGGGATCCCTGCCATCGGAGCAACCAACCAGAAGCAACCCGGCCGAACACACAACCACGATCCAACTCCACACCCAAGCTCGCTCTTTCATGACCGCTCTCCCCAGACTCTATCGGCATGGGCGCGCTAACCGCTGTCCACGGTCGCACAATCCCGAATGATCGCCCTGTAGGTAGCGCTATAACACAGACCCAACCTGCGGTTCAATTCCGGGTTCCGGCCCTGGCGGGCCGGAAGCCTGATGCCTGTGGGCATCAGGCGAGGTCGGAGGTCCGCAGCACGG
>CALLYA010000522.1 GCA_937875495.1 uncultured Verrucomicrobiota bacterium | reverse complement strand
GCTTGGGGGGGGAGGGTCAATGCTCAACTCCCTGCTTTTGGGGAGATTAAGTAGATTTGCCGTTTCCAACCAACCACGCCTGTTGCAGGAATCACCACAACCCCGCAAGTAAACCTCCCCATTCTCCCATTCCCCCTCTGCGCCTCTGCGCCTCTGCGCGAGTTCTCCCCATCCGGTGCCGCAGTGCCTTCAGCTATGCCCCAATGGGCTTTTCGGACAGCCCCGATCTTGCTTCGCCATGGACCTTTTCGGATAGCACTAAGCCTCATCAATCCCCATACCGCTCCTCATACTGGTCACGCAAGGCCTGGACCACCGTGGCATCCGCCAAGGTCGAGGTATCACCCAGAGCACGTCCCTCGGCGATGTCTCGCAATAATCGACGCATGATCTTTCCGGAGCGGGTCTTGGGTAAGTCCGCAGTGATGTACACCTCCTCCGGACGGGCAATCGCACCGATCAGGTTGGCGACATGGGTGCGGATCTGTTCCTGGATGTCCGCCTGCGCCTTCGCACTCTCCTTGAGCGTCACAAACGCCACGATCGCCTGCCCCTTTACATCGTGCACCCGGCCGACTACCGCAGCCTCCGCCGTGGCGGGGTGGTCCACAATCGCCGACTCGATCTCCATCGTCCCAATGCGATGACCCGAGACATTCAGGACGTCGTCCACCCGACCGAGGATCATGAAATTGCCCTCATGATCACGCTTGGCGCCGTCACCGGCAAAGTAGTACCTCCCCGACCATCGCGAAAAATAGATCTCCCGGAACCGCTCGTCATCACCGTAGATCGTGCGCATCATGCCCGGCCACGGACTCCGCGCCACCAGATAACCGCTGCCCTCCTTGACCTCCTCACCCGCCTCATCCACGATCGCAAGGTCGATCCCAGGAAAGACCGGACCCGCAAACCCAGGCTTCATCGTGGTCAAACCAGGCAGTCCCGTGATCATGTGCCCACCGGTTTCCGTCTGCCACCAGGTGTCCACGATCGGACAACGCCCCCCGCCCACAATCTGATGATACCAGATCCATGCCTCCGGGTTGATCGGCTCCCCGACCGAGCCCAAAAGCCGTATACTGCTCAGGTCGTGAGAAAGGACATGCTGCCGGCCCCACTTCATGAAGGCGCGAATCGCCGTGGGCGCCGTGTAAAAGACCGTCACCCGGTGGTCCTCCGCTATCCGCCAAAAACGATCCAGCCCCGGATAGTTCGGTGCACCCTCGTACATCAGACAGGTCGCTCCAGCCTGAAGCGGACCGTACACGATGTAGCTGTGACCCGTCACCCAACCGACATCCGCCGTACACCAAAAGACGTCGTCCTCCTTGAGGTCAAATGTGTACTTCGATGTCACAAAGGTGTGCACCGCATACCCGCCGGTGGTGTGAACAATCCCCTTCGGCTTGCCGGTCGTTCCGGAGGTGTACAGAATGAAAAGCATCTCCTCCGAATCCAACTCCTCCGCCGGACAGTCCGAACTCGAATCCGCCATCAGCCGGTGATACCAATGGTCACGCCCCTCTTTGACATGACACGGAAACGGCTCGCCATGGGCGCGCTTCACAATGATCACGTTCTGAACCGTCGGACACCGCTCGAGCGCCTGGTCGGCCGCGTTCTTCAGCGGAACGATGTTGCCCCGACGCCACCCGCCATCCGCCGTGATCAGTAGCTTCGCCTCCGCGTCGTTGATCCGATCCGCCAGGCTGTCCGGACTGAACCCGCCAAACACAACGCTGTGGACCGCCCCGATCCGGGCGCATGCCAGCATGGCAACCGCTGCCTCGGGAACCATCGGAAGGTAAATCGCCACCCGATCACCCCTCCCCACCCCCAGTCGCTTCATCGCATTGCCTAACTTGCAGACCTCACGATGCAGCTGCAGATAGGTCAGGGTGCGAATCTCCCCCGGCTCTCCCTCCCAAATCAACGCGGCCTTGTTCTTGCGCGGACCGTTCAGGTGCACATCCAAACAGTTGTAGCTGAGGTTGAGCCGCCCACCGGTAAACCATTGGGTGTGGGGAAAACCAGCCGAACAGGTCTGATCCCAGGGCTTGAACCAATGCAGCGATTTCGCCTCCTCCGCCCAAAAAGAGAGCGGATCCCGATTCGCCTTAGCATATATGCTGGGATCGTGGACGTTCGCTCGCGCCTTGAATTCAGCAGGCGGCGGAAAATGCCGGGTTTCTTGCAACAAATTATCAAATTGTCTTAATTCGTCTCCCGTCACGTCGATCCCCTTTCCAATGGCCGGTTGTTTCCGTCAATTGCTACTTAACCCCTAACCAAAGAGACCTTCGCCGCCCTTGTCAAGGGTCACGCAAATTATATATACTCTGTGGATTTAAGGACCTGCTATACCGAGAAATACCACTATTCGAGCGCCGTCGTGGTTCTTCCCCACTACCACCTACCCTCGACGGCCTCCCGGCCCGAACCGAAGATGTCACAATCCATCCTCCAACCAGGTCATTCTCCTAAAATCGGCAAACGAACCCCAGGAGCCACAGGCCGAGACCGATCGGTCACTACGCCCTAAGTCCATATCCAGCGAAACAGACCACATACGCATTTTTTTCCTTCCATTCCCTGGATCTTTTCACCAGGATGAGCCCAGAAACGACCAATCAAGGCCCAAGGACAGATCTCAAAAGGCCGTGGCTTTTTGCAGATCCAAAACCACGAATTTCACATTCGAATCCAATCAACCCCTGAGAGAGTCGCCATCCGCACATCTCTGAAACGCAACCCGGCGCTCTGGTAAGCCTGAACGGCCGTAACCCGGAGGCCACCTAAGGCAGGAATAGGAACCCAGAATGAAAAACGCATCCTATGGGAAGCACAACGGCTTCACCCTGATCGAGTTGCTCGTGGTGATCGCCATTATCGCCATCCTCGCAGCCATGCTCCTTCCCGCCCTCAATCAGGCGCGCGAGAAAGCCAAACGCATCAGCTGCAACAACAACCTGCGACAGCTATGCACCGCCGTGAACATGTACACCGTCGATTTTGACGGATACATCCCCTGGTGCAACTGGCTGGCCGATGACGGCGCCCGGCAGGGCTGGCTCTACGATGCCGCACAAGGGCTCGGGTCCATCATCAGCAATACCGTGGCTGACGGCGATCCCGGACCCAGCACCGGTTCCCTCTTTCCCTATCTCCAAAGCAAGAAGGTCTACCGTTGTCCGTCCCATAAGGTCGTGGCAGGCGACCGCGGTACCGTTCGCGGCACCAACTGGCTCGGTACCTATGGCATGAACGGAGCCGTGATCGGGTTCGGCGGAAAACTCCCGGCCAATGTCTACAGCTACAAGATCGATAAGTTCAGCGCCGAGGCGGTCATCATGTGGGAGGCCGATGATACCTTCAATGACGGCGCTAGCTTCCCGACCGAGGGGCTCTGCCCGTGGCACACCAGCAATCAGGGCCGAGGCGCCAACGTCGGCTTCGCAGACGGACACACCGAGTGGTACAACGAATCGCGCTGGGAATACGAACTGGAAGAACATCCCGGTCCCCTGTGGTGCAGCCCGGCCACCAATAATGGAATGTAACCGGCTCCTGGTCCAACCTCAGAGCTCCGTCGCAGTCCACTCGTTCCCATCCATCCAACGGCCCCGCACTCCCATTGGTCGGAGCGCGGGGCCGTTTTCTGTCCCTATAGTCCTTCGCCGGAGACCGGTCGGACCTCAATAGCGCTGCAGTAGTTCCAACATCTTTCGGTCTAACTTGTGCCCCTGGAAGTCCTCGTACTCGACATCCTTGCGGCCACTGTCCAATACTCCAAAGCTGCCCCGGAATTCCCAGAGCGCCCAGCCCCAGCCTGCATCCTTCCAGTTCGCGAGCATGTCTTCCATCCAACGTATGACCACTTCGTGCGGGGTCTCACGATAGGCGCCAAACTCACCCACCATCACACGGCCATCGCGAGCCTCCAGCAAAAACCAGGGCGTCATCGAGCGCCAGAGCCAATCCCGGTCATCCAGCCGACCGCCCAAATACCCCCAACCACCATCCGCCAGTTCCACCAGCTGCAGCGGCTGCGGCTTGATTCCATAATCCCCCTGCAGGTCGATCGCGGCCTCTGATTCTCCACCCTCAACCTCCAACCCCAGCTCCGTCAGGGTCAGCCAATCACCGTCCACCACCTCCAGCTCCAATCGCTCAATCCCCTCCGGGAGCTGGAAGGTGTAGTCCCGATCATACACATTCTGGTAAATGTCATACCGCTCGCTGTAGACCGCGCGCTTCCATTCGCCCTCGCCCGGACCGCACTCGAACAGCTTCTCGGCAATCAGCGCACCATCCCCGCGCACCTGCAGCTTAGCCCTGTTCGAAACAGTTCCAACCCGCACCCGTACCTTGTTCACCGCTGAGCTCAGGCCCACTACCACAAGCGGCCCGCGCGGCTCCGCCTTGTGCGGCCCGCCCAGCCAGCCGGAGATCCGCACCTGCGGCCAACTCGGCGTCGGCATCTGATCACTCCCCGTGACCCAACCCGCGCGATAGTGCGACACGTTCATCGGCGTGTACCCGCGCGTCGCTTGTATCACATCCAGATCAGCCAGCTCCAACCACGGCTCACGCCCATACGAGCGCCCATCAACCATGATCGGGCGGTCAGGATCAATGGCGCGAATCGCGGCAACCAACTTCCGTACCACACGGTTGTGTAGCTCAGGCGCCACCTCCGCCGGTTCGTTGAAGAGATTGAAGCTCAATTCCTTGGCCGGAATCCCCTTGTACCGCTTGGCAAACGTCTCCCAGTGCAGCAAACATACCCGCTGCGCCTCCACGTCGGTCCAGAGGTCCCGCGCCTCAGCAGGCCTGGCAACCGTATACCCAGGCGCGCGATGGAAGTTCAAACAAACGTGCAGTCCATACTTGCGCCCCATCGCTACCGCATCGTCGATCTCCTTCAACTCGGCCTCGTTGAACCGCTCCCAATCGCCATCGATAATCCAACACCGGTAGTCCATCGGTAGTCGAACAAAATTAAAGCCCCATTCGGAGATCAATCGGAAATCACTCTCCCGAAATACACGGTCGGAACTTCCGACATTGAACTTCGCCTGTAGATTGAACCCGCGCCAACGCGTAGGCTGCTGCTGCTCAACCACCTCACCCGCCCTACAAGGTTGTAGAGCCATCACCAGCCCTATCCAGAGCATCTTCCGAATCCATCGCATTACGACCCCCTCTGTTGATTCAAGTCCTAAAGCGCTCATCCTCGCATAATCCATGCCTGAATGGCCAGTGGGAAAGGGTGAAGGAGGCGAAGGGTGCGGGAAGGGGAAAGGGAACTTGGAAGACACGAAGACACGAAGGAGAGAATAGGGTGCACAGCGCTCTCGCTGGATAGGCTGGCTCGATTGTCAGCACTCGTTCGATGAACTCGATGAACTCGATGAACTCGATTCCCTTCCTTCCCCCCTTCCCCGCGTCCCCCCTTCCCCGCGTCCCTATCCCCCCTCCGGTAATCTG
>CALLYA010000521.1 GCA_937875495.1 uncultured Verrucomicrobiota bacterium | reverse complement strand
CGGGTCCGGATGGGGAGGTCAGGTTGAGAATGCGGCTACCTTTTCGGACGGGCTCGAGCTAGGGCGATGGGCAATCGGGCTCAATAGAGGGACCATGCGGCAGGTGCCTGGGTCAGGGACAGGAATCCGGGTTGGCTGGACCAGCCGGCGGCGTCGATCGACTTGACCCATATGCCGGTCGGACCGGGGGGTGGTGGGATGGCGAACCGGACGGTACCATTTTGCAGGCGTGCGGTCATTCCTGCGATCTTCAGGCCGGTGTCGAACTCTTGGAGGCGGGCGAGATCTGCGCCGTTGCCATCGCCGGAGTGTGCGGGCACTGGAAGCCGGGCCCAGCACCATTCGTTCCGCAGCGAAATGGGGACCGGCTGAGTGAAGCGAAAAAATTCGGCCCCCCCCGGTCGTTCAACGTACCAGATGGCCAAGCGATTCGTTTGCGGGGTCCAGAGGAGCAGAAAGAGATCGAGCATTTGTTGGTTGTAGAAGGAGTCGTCCCAAAACACATAGAGGTATTCCTCCGGTCGGATCGCGGTCAGGCCTGAGGTGGTGTCGGGCGACCAGCGGCCGTCATGGTAGACGGGATCCTGGATCCAGAGATTTCCCTGGCTCAGGGCCGGGACGGCGGCATTCCAGCTCAGCAGCGGTTCCCAGGCCAGGTGGGCAGGGTCCTTGTCGCTCGGACCGAGGGCATAGTTCAGGCCTGCCAGTCCTGAAATCGGGTCCTCTGGGAAGACGCCGGTGATCTGGATCCGATGCTCGTCCCGTTGAATGAGGCGGAGGCTGTGCGGTTTGGGGGGAGGTTCTGTGTCTACCTTCAGGAGAAACGGTTCCTGGAGGAAACCGGGCACACCGGTCTCGTCGACGGTTCGAATCCAGACTTCGTAGTCACCGTCTTGGGGGCGCGGCAGGTGGAGCTGCCCCCCGCCGAATCGATCCAGGGCCTCGACTTCGACGGGTTGAAACGAGCCGCCGGGTTTCCCATCGATGACCGGATCCAGGGCCAGTTCGAAGTGCGCTATGGAACCGTCCGAATCGAGGCCGCCGGCGGTCCATTTGACGAGCACTTCCGAGCCGTCGGTCACGGTGAGGGTGCGGGGATGGAATCCAGCGATCGGCATAGGCGGCTGTGGACTGATGGGGAGGGGTTCAGGGCGGATCCTGGACCAGCGGATGTCCTCGATGCGTTTGACCTCGCCTGCGTTGAGGTAATCCCTCATCAGAACGGCGTTGAAGACACCATACCTGGCCGCGGGATTACCGGTCCGACCGGTCCAAAGGCGGAAGACCTCTTCCCAGAGTCGATCCCCGTCATCGTTGTAATGATTGATCCAAGCGTCGTCATCGTGGGTGAGCAGGAGGGGGAACACTTCCCCTTCGAATGTGATGGTCGCCCTGGTCTGGACACCGGGGGCGGGGATTATCCGTTGCACATGGTCTCCGCCCTGCAGCAGGACACCGGTCTCTTCGCCGACCGTTGCTTCGAGCAACTTGGGATCGTCGGCCAGGAATGCGATCTGCGCGTAACGGACCTCATCCTCGCTAACGCTCGTGAAGGTGCGGTCGGAGGGCGGGACGTTTTCTCCGGCGAAGAGGAGCCAGCCGTGGAGGCTGTCAAACTCGGTGTGCCATGAGGTTGTATCGCCGGATTCGGACTCAAATCGAAGGTAATCGAGGTCGAGGGAGTGTGCACCGTTCTCTTCGTCGTCGAGGATGATGTCGATGGATGTGACGTGGATGATGGGGACGCCGGCGGCCTGTAGGGCGATGGATCCTGCATGAACGCGTCGTTCCTCCCAGCTACCGCCGGTGCTTTGGTCGTCCAATTCGCTCTCTTCGACCCATGCGGCGTGTTCGTTCCCGTTGGTGTCCACGCCGGTCAATCGGATATGGAAGAGGGAGCCGGGGGTATTTCGAACGCGAAACCTGAGGATCGGGCAAGCGGCCAGATCTGCATGGAGACTGGTGCGTGCGATGACGAACTCATTAGGGGAGAGGCCGGCGGCATCGCCCAGGAGAGAGGTTCGGGGAGCGGAGGTGAAGAGCTCGGTCATGCCGGTTGCGGGGCGGGTTGCGGGCTGAAAGTAGAGGATTTTTTTAATGGGTGCGAGATCGGCGAGCCAGCGATCTTCGGTGGCGATTTTGTGACGGTTGAGGCCGACGATGATGTCGTAATTCGAGAGTAATTCGAAGGTGAGCTCTCCAGAAATCCTCACGTCCGCCTGGGGCAGGAAGCGGCGAACGGTGTAGAGGATGCGGAATTGGTTTTCGATCCAGGGATCGGGGGATCCGTCGGAGTTGCTCCATCGGGCCAGGAGATCATCGACAATGATGACCGCCCTTGGGCGAGTTTCCGACGGCTGATACGCCTTCAGGGTGGTGATCATGTTCCGGAGGGTCTTTTGGCGGTAATCCCCATAGGTGGCATCCGGCATGATGTTTTCGCCTTCGAAATACTCATTCCAACCGTAATTGAAGACCAGGTTCGGGGTGGTGCGCAGGGCCAGATCGAAGCCCTCTTGCAGATAGCCGGGATCTTTTTGGATCAAGCGGTCTTTTCGGCCTTGGACGACCGCGCCGCGGTCGTCGTAGTTGAAGGCCCAACAGACCGAATCGGCATCGATCTGGGTTTGCGCCTCGAACGGGTTGAAGTTGAGGGGGCTGAACTGTTCGAAGTGGAGCAATCCGTGCATGGCCTGAATGTTGTGCAGACCGGTCCAGTAGACGCGAATCGGTTTCCCGAGCGCCTCCTCGAGGCCTTCCGCCAAGCGGGTGAAGAAGAGGTTCCAGGCGTCGGGGTCGCGATTCGAGAGATCGAAAGGGAACGCGTAGAAGACCATGACCAATCGGTCCTGGGAATCCACGAGCATCCGTTCCGGGGGGAGCAACTCATAGAAACCTGTGACATCGGAGGTCAGTCGGGCTGCATCCTGCTCGGTCGGCTGAAGGGGCGGTTGCAGATGGTATCGAATGGCCAAGTCATAAAAGATGCCGATATCCAGGCCGGTCTCGAGGAGTTGTTCACAGACCATGGGCTTCGGCTGGATCCCATACCATTCGTAGACGATGCCGTCGAAGCCGGTGGCCTCGATGGCATGAAACTGTTGTGCATAGTAACGGGGTGTGGCGCCGACATCGGCTTGGGTGAGGTCGAACTTTTCCCATTCGATGCGATGGGTGAACTGTTCGGGCGGGGTCGATGGTGAGTACCAGTCGAAAAAGTGGGTGATGAAGAGGGGAGACGCCCCATCTGTGACGCCGGGGCAGGGAAACAGCAGGAGGGTGATGAGCATCAGGCTGAGTGAGATCGGCAGGGCCCGACGCGAGCAGGTGAAGACTAAGGCGACGTTCATTGGATCAACCCCTTTCGTCGTGTCTCCCGCAGCGTGCGTTATTGCGTGTCTGTGGGAAGCATACGGATTCCACGATCCGTGCTGAATGGTAGGGACGATCCGGGAAAGAGGAAAGCAAAACCGGGGCGCCCCCCGGTGATTCCTGTGGATGGGGTGAGCGAGGGGATTCGAACCCCCGGCCTTCTGGGCCACAACCAGACGCTCTAACCAACTGAGCTACGCCCACCATCCACAATGCCGCGGGAGTTTGGATACTTCCCGCAAGTGTTCCCCCTTGTAGCATGCAGACGGCTGGGCGTCAAGAATCGGCCGCAACTTTGGCCCTTCCGGGCTCAGTATCTGATCCTCCCCAGAGGTCGTCAGAAATGGCGCGATCTTTCAGGCGTCGTCTCCAGGCAATGGTTGCCGATCTGTCAGCTCATTGTCGAAATCGAAATCGAAATCGGGATCTGGATCGGGATCTGGATCTGGATCTGGATCGAGATAATCGAGATAATCGAGATAATCGAGGGAATCGAGGGAATCGAGGGAATCGA
>CALLYA010000520.1 GCA_937875495.1 uncultured Verrucomicrobiota bacterium | reverse complement strand
ATTACCTCGATTACCTCGATTACCTCGATTACCTCGATTACCTCGATTACCTCGACAATTCCGATCCCAACTTCGCAATTTCTGCATCTGCAGCCATCGCCTGTAGTTGAAATGGTTGACCTCGCTTTGGTTACTGCCCACCAGACCGAGACGGTCTGGCTACCACTGCACGTTGCCTCTGCTCCACCCACAGCGAACCTCCGACCTCGCCTGAGGCCCACAGGCCTCAGGCGTCCGGCCGGCCCCCGGCCGGACCTTTTCCATTGATCTCGTCCCCACCCCCAGGCTAGCCTTTGCAGACCATGAGAGCTTCCATTGCCACAGCCCTAATCGGTCCCTTCATCCTTGCCTGCTGCGCCCAATCGGCGATCGCCGACACCCGCGCCGAGGCCGACCAGCCCAATATCATCCTGCTCATGACCGACGATCAGGGCTACGGTGACCTGGGCATCCACGGTAACCCGGTCCTCCAAACGCCCCATATGGACCGGCTAGCACAGGGCGGCGCGGCAATGACCACCTTCTTCGTAGGCCCCGTCTGCGCGCCGACACGTGCCGGACTGATGACCGGCCGGTACCACTACCGCACCCGCGTCGTCGATACGTTCAAAGGGCGCGCCATGATGGAGCCCGATGAGGACACCCTGGCCGAGCTGCTCCGACACGCCGGCTACTCCACCGGCATCTTCGGGAAGTGGCACCTCGGCGACAGCTACCCCATGCGCCCCAACGACCAGGGCTTCGACGAGTCGCTCGTCCATCGGGGCGGCGGCCTGGCTCAACCCTCCGACCCGATCGATAACCGCGATCGCTACACCAACCCAGTCCTCATCCACAACGGCCACGAGATCCAAACCCGCGGCTACTGCACCGACCTCTATTTTCAGGCAGCCGACCGGTTCATCACCCGCGCCGTACACCAAAACCGGCCCTTCTTCGCCTATATCGCTACCAACGCACCGCACGGTCCATTCCACGATGTCCCCGCCGAACTCTATGAAAAGTACAGAGCCATGGACCTCGCACCCGTCCTGCTCGGCCAGGCCGAAAGCCACGACCAGGTCGCGCGGATCTACGCCATGATCGAGAACATCGATCGCAATATCGGCCGCCTCCTCGCCACCCTGCATGAGCTCGATATCGAGCGGGATACCCTCGTCGTGATGATGTTCGACAACGGACCCAACACGCGTCGTTTCGTGGGGCGGATGCGCGGAATGAAGAGCGAGCTCTTCGAGGGCGGGATCCGCTCCCCCTTTTACATACGGTGGCCGGCCCGGCTGAAACCCGGCACCCATAACGACCGGATCGCCGGCTATATCGACGTCATGCCGACCCTGCTCGCCGCGGCCGGCGTCCAGCCTCCGGACGACCTCGATGGCCGCAGCCTCCTACCACTTCTGGAAGCACGTCAACCGGTCGAGTGGTCCGATCGCGCGTTGTTCCTGCAAGTGCATCGCGGCAATGCGCCGATTCGGTACCACCACTTCGCCGTCCGCGAACAGCGCTGGAAACTCGTACGCCCATCCGGCTTCGGACGGTCCGAACCGCCCGAAAACGTCTCCTTTCAACTCTTCGATATGACCCACGATCCGTTCGAGCGACACGACCTCGCCGCGACGCACCCCGATATCGTGCAGCGGCTCAAAACCGCTTACGATCACTGGTTCGATGACGTATCCGCGACCCGCCCGGATAACTATGCTCCCCCTCGCATCATCCTCGGCAGCGACCACGAAACCCGAACCGTCCTCACACGTCAGGACTGGCGCGTCACCCACGAAGAAGGCTGGGGCAGGTTCGGACGCTGGCACCTCGAATTCCACGGTGCCTTCGACTATCGAATCGAGTTCGCCTGGCCGGAACCGGTCGCCCCCGGCACCCTCGAATTCACGGTCGGCAACCAGACCACGACCGTCGAGGTTAAGGAACCTACGGATGCAGTCGTCATCGAACGCCTCGCTATCGCCCCCGGCACAGTCGAACTCTCCGCCATTTTGGAACAACCCGAGGATACGAAGGATCCGTATCACGTCATCCTCACGCGCCTTAACCGTGTAGCCGCTCCGGGTATTCCACCGGAACCAACCGCCTCTGAATAGACCGGGGCCTGCACTCAACCGGAACCTGAGAACCTATCGATGAAGCATACTCCCAAAACATTCGCATCCCTGGTGCTCGGTCTGATCGCAGCCCTCACCGCGCATCATGCCTTTGCCCAGCTCGCCGTGCAGCCCTACCTGCAGCTCTCCCCCGAAGGCGGCATCACCGTGATGTGGAACACCGAAAAACCCGCCTATGGCTGGGTCGAGTACGGTCCCACCGCGGAGCTCGGTCATAAGGCCGACCTCGTCATAGAAGGACTGCGCAACGCGAACACCACACGGCACAAGGTCGTCTTCCCCTTCGGCGAGCACCAGACCCTGCATTACCGGCTTGCCTGGAAGAACATCACCGCCTTCGGCCCCTACTCCGTCACGTTCGAAGACCCGCAATACACCGAGATCCTGAAGGTCTCCCAAATGCCGCCCCCGGACCAAGCGGTCCGCGTCGCCATCTTCAATGACACCCACGACAATCTCCCGCTCTTTGAGAAGCTGGTGGCGCAACTCGAAGGCTTCGACTTCCACTTCAGCGTCTTCAACGGCGATTGCTTCGCTGACCCCGCATCCGAAGAGCGATTCATCCGCTCGCTGAATGTCTACAACAAGGGCGTCGACTCAGCCCAGCGGCCAGTGGTCTATCACCGCGGCAATCACGAGTACCGCGGCGCATTCGCACGCGAGCTGCGCTCCTGGTTCTCCCCCCCGGGCGGCCACTTCTACGGCGCGTTCTCCGCCGGCCCTGTCCGGTTCGTGATGCTCGACGCCGGTGAGGACAAGCCCGACGAGAATAAGGAGTACTCCGGCCTGATCGATTTTACCGCCTATCGCAAGGAACAGGCCGAGTTCCTCAAGCAGGAACTAGCGGGAGACGCATTCCTGGACGCGACCTACCGCATCCTGGTCCATCACATCCCGCTCTACAACGAGCGCGATGCCGTCTTCTCCCGCCTGCCGCGCGAGGTTTGGGAAGACGTCCTCAATGGCGCACCCATCACCCTGGGGATTCATGGGCATACCCATCGCCATATCATCCATCCCACCAACGCCATCGGGAACCCCTACCCACTCGCCATCGGCGGCGGTAACAACGACGCCTCCGCAACCGTGACCAAGCTCGAGATCACCCCGGAAAAACTCACCCTCGAGATGCTCAACGTCGCAGGCGAAGTCGTCGAAGCGCTCGAAATCCCCGCCCCCTAACCCAATAAGCTTACCTAACCCCAAACAAGATTCGCTCGATTACCTCGATTACCTCGATTACCTCGATTACCTCGATTACCTCGATTACC
>CALLYA010000519.1 GCA_937875495.1 uncultured Verrucomicrobiota bacterium | reverse complement strand
CCTCGGTCGAGGCCGCTGCCCGCCGTTTCGGTCTCCGTCCCGCCCTCGAGCTCTGCAACCCAGAGCCAGCCCTACGCAGCCTCGTTGATGCCCTCCTGTCGCATGTCTGGGTCGCGAACGATCTCGATACTGCCCTCCTGGCACATGCCGAGGGTTGTCGAGCAACCATCGTCACCCAAACCGGCGAATCGATCACCGCATGCGGCCTGATCGAAGGCGGCGCCCGCCAGGACGACACCGAAAGCCTCCTGGCCCGGCAGGCCCTCATCCAGCAACTGCGCCGCGATCTGACCGAACAGCGTCAAGCACAGGACCTCGTCACAGCAAGTATTGAGGAGATTCGCTACCGGCTGGACCTGGCCGAGCAGGATTCGGCCGCGGCCCACGCACAACTCGCGCAGGCGACGCGCCGACTCGCAACCGCCGAAAGCGAACAGGAGTCGCGGCAACAGGAACTTCAACGGATTCAAAAACAGGGCGAGACCCTTGCCTGGGAACACGCCCGGATCACCGAGGAGATCACGGAGCGCGAACGCCCGCTCCTGAAGCTCAAAGAACAGGAGCGACTCCTCGCAGCTGAGGTCCACGAATTGCGCCTCCGCATCGCCACCCAGGAGGCCGCCATCCAGGCCCAGCGCGAAGAGCAGGAGGCGGTCATGGAGACCCTCAGTGCCCATAAGGTCAACGCCGCACGCTTGCAGCAGGAGTTCGAGAGCTGCTGCCACCAAATCCCGTTGACCGAACAGCGTATTCAGGAGCTGGACTCGACCACCCAAGCCAGGGAACAGGACCTCGCCACCTTCCATGAGCGTACCGAAACCCTCGAGCAACAGATGGAGGATGCCCGGGAATCACTCGGCATGCTGCAGATCCAGGTCGATGAGCTGGACACAGCCATCGAAGCGGCACAGAACCGCCGGACAGCCTCCCAGGAGCTGATTCGTGAGACCGAGGCCGAGGTCAGGTCTGAGCGCCGCGTGATCGAAACCCAACAGCAAGCTGCCCGCGACCTCGATGTCCAACTCGCAAGGACCCGCACCCAACGCGAAGACCTGCACCAACGCGTTCTCGAGGAATACGGAATCGCTATCGATCAGATCCCGACCGATCAACTCCCACCACTAAACACTCCGCCCCAATGGGATGAGATCCAGGAAGAAATCGCAGACCTCAAAAGCCGGCTGGAACGGATGGGGCCCGTCAATCTGCTGGCTATCGAGGAACACGAAGCCCTCTGTGAACGCTGTGACTTCTTGCAAGATCAGAACAACGACCTGGTCCGCTGCCGTGATCAATTGGTGACCGTGATCCAACGGATCAACGAGACCTCCAAGGAACTCTTTGAGCGTACGTTCCAAGAGGTCCGCACCCACTTCCAAGGACTCTTCGCCAAGCTCTTCGGCGGCGGCAAGGCCGATCTGCAGCTCTCCGAATCAGACGACCCGCTCGAAGCCGGTATCGAGATCATCGCACAACCGCCGAGTAAAAAGCTCCAGAACATCACCCTGCTCTCCGGCGGTGAACGAACACTCACAGCCGTCGCCCTTCTGTTCGCCCTCTACCAGGTCAAACCAAGCCCATTCTGCCTGCTCGACGAATTGGACGCCCCGCTCGATGAATCGAACATCGACCGGTTCGCTAAGCTCGTGGAGGAGTTCTCCCGCCAATCCCAGTTCCTGCTCATCACACACAACCGGCGCACCATCGCCATCGCCGACACGATCTATGGCGTGACCATGCAGGAGACCGGCGTATCCAACATGGTCTCGGTCCGCATGCGCACCGATGACCAGGGGCGAGCCCAATTGGATGACCACCCTGACCTGCTCGAGGATGCGGCCGCACCCCAGGCCACGCTTCCGGATGCCAGGCAGTTGCTGCGCCATCGCTCCAACGGCGAAGACCAAACGGTAGACCACCCCACACGCAATCCGCTCGACGAACTGGTCGAACAAATGCAGGCCGCGGATGCCAAAGCCAGCGCCGTCCAGCAGGCCATCGCCGCCTATGAGGCCGAAGCACTCAAGGAAGAGTCCGCCACCAGGCCCCAGAAACCGACGCCGATACCCCAGCCGACAATCCGCAGGAACAACCGGTCTCCTCAAACTGAATCGTGAAACCCAGGTGCAACGGGGGGGAGACTGCAGAGCCTCCCCTCCCATCCCATCCCATCCGGAGGTCTCGCGCAGAGGCGCAGAGACGCGGTGGCGTTTTCGACCAGCCCTGGAGGTGGGTAGGCTCCATGCTCTGCTCCCTACCAATTGGGTGCCTTTTTCAGAAATGCCGTTTCAGCAAACCAAGGCAATTGCTGAAAACTGCTCTGATGTAGTTGCCCCCCGCCCCGTCCCCCTTTGCGCCTCCGCGCGAGTCCTCCCCATCCGGCCCCGAAGACCTTGTGTTGGGGCCCTATAAGATTTCGGACGGGCTCTGGGGAGAAAGGTTTTGCCACAGAGGCCACCGAGGGGAAAATGCTTTCCTATTCGAAAGAAACCCGGCTGAAGCGGAGGCTGTCTCATCGATGGCAAAAGGGAGATTCTCTCTCTCTGTGAACTCTGTGCCCTCTGTGGCAACGGATTCTCCGTTTCCATCCAACCAAGCCGATGGCAGGGGAATCGCAACCCAATCTCATCCCTCCCCCTCTGCGCCTCCGCGCCTCTGCGCGAGTCCTCCCCATCCGGCCCCGAAGACCTTGCGTGGGGGCCCTATAAGATTTCGGATGGACTCTGGGGAGAAAGGTCTTGCCACAGAGGTCACCGAGAACACCGAGGGGAAAATGCTTTCCTATTCGAAAGAAACCCGGCTGAAGCGGAGGCTGTCTCATCGATGGCAAAAGGGAGATTCTCTCTCTCTGTGAACTCTGTGCCCTCTGTGGCAACGGATTCTCCGTTTCCATCCAACCAAGCCGATGGCCGGGAATCCGCAAGCCAATCTCACCCCTCCCCCTCTGCGCCTCCGCGCCTCTGCGCGAGTCCTCCACATCCGTAAGGCTGAAAGCATCAGCCCCCGTCCGATGTCGCCATCGGGACGGGGGCTCGGTTTATGCCTGCAAGATCCGATCGATCAGGACTTGAATCCCTATCATCCGATCAAGGCCAAAAAGACGCCGGCTACGACCGCAGATCCAATCACGCCCGCAACATTCGGCCCCATCGCCGCCATGAGCGGGTTCACCTTTCCATTGGTCTCCTGCGAGACAAATCCCTGGACCACCCGGGCGGCCATCGGAACCGCCGAAACACCGGCGGCGCCAATGCACGGATTGATCTGCTTGTCCGCTGGCAGCAACAGATTGATGAGCCTGGCAAAGAGGACGCCTCCCATCGTGCTGAAGCTGAACGCAAACGCGCCCAAGATCAGGATGTAGATCGTCTGCGGCCGGAGGAATTCACTCCCCTGCATCGTCGCTCCTACCGTGATCCCCAAAAAGATGGTCACGATGTTGATCAGCGGTCCGCTGGCCGTCTTGAAGAGCCGATCGGTCACTCCCGATTCGCGGATCAGGTTTCCAAACATCAACATCCCTACCAGCGGCGCACACGGAGGAATCGCTAGGGATGCCAGCATGCCGGTCAGGATCGGGAAGAGAATCACTGCGGTGTGAGAGACCTGACGCGCGGGCGGGATCACAATCGATCGCTCCCGCTTCGTGGTCGTCATCCGCAGGATCGGCGGTTGGATGATCGGTACCAGCGACATGTAGCTGTATGCCGCGACCGCAATCGGGCCGAGCAGTTCCGGAGCAAGCTTCGTAGCCAGGAAGATCGAAGTAGGACCGTCAGCGCCGCCGATGATCCCAATCGATGCCGCCTGCTCAATAGTAAAACCGAAGAGGTAAAACGCACCGAGCGCCGCAACGAAGATTCCAAGCTGGGCGGCAGCGCCCAATAGGAAGGTGATCGGGCGCGCCAAAAGCGGCCGAAAATCGGTCAGCGCTCCCACACCCATGAAGATCACCGGCGGAAGGAACTCCGTCTTGATCCCGACGTTGTACACCATCTGCAAGAGCGGATGGCTCGCGCCCTCGAGATGCTCGGCCGTGTTGCTCGCCCACATGTTCGCCTCGGGTAGATTGGCCAAGATCGCCCCGAACCCGATCGGGATGAGCAACAGCGGCTCATACTCCTTCGTGATCGCGAGGTAGATCAAGAGCCCACCGATGCCGAACATCACCAGATTCTGCCATGTCAGCCCGACGAAGCCGGAGCTCATGACCAGTTCACGAATGGCTTCCACCTCAACCCCCTATGGTCATGATCGGCGAATCGGCGAGTACATCGGATCCCAGTTTGGCGTCCACCGAGAGGACCTTTCCGGAGCAAGGCGCCTTCACGTCGTGCTTGGCTTTCATCGCCTCCACAGCCGCAACGACCTGCCCCTCGGTCACCATGTCACCGACATTCACGTTGATCTCGACCAACTCCGTCTTCCCCTCGAACGGGGAAAAGACCGGGGTCACCTTGCCACTACTCGCAGCCGGGGCGGCCGCCGCTTGCGCAGGACCCGCCGAAGCCGCAGATACGGCAGTTGCGACATGCCCTGAACCCGCGGGCGGTTCGATCGTGATCTTGAAGGTGCGCGTCTTGCCGCCCTCCGTAACCGAACAGGTCGTGGTCACAGGCCCGGACAAGGCCGGTGCAGGTGCCGGCGCAGCAGCCTGAGTCGGAGCCTCTGCCGCCTTCGGCTCCTCTTTGGTCTTGAACGGCAGGACGATCTTGGCGTTGCCGGTCAGGAAGCGTATGCCCTCGTTCAGCTCCATGTTCTTGCCGGGCACGATCGCGGCCGCTACAAGGAAGGTGTTCTCGTCGGTGAGCTTCAGCTTCCGCTCCTTCAACGCCTCACGTGCCTGTGCCAGGCTGTCCGGCGCCGCCTCCAGCGGATCGCCCTCAAACGGCTCCAGGCCGAGCTGCTCCGCTGCGATCTTGACCACCTCCGCATCGGGCGGCAGCGGCGTCCTGCCGAAATAGCCGAGAACCGATTTGCCGAACCCGTCATTGATCTTCTTCCAGCGGCCCAAAAGCACGTTGTTGAACGCCTGCAGCCAATACTGCTGGCTGCCGGGGGTCACACTCGTCCAGGCCCCCGCCGCACGTACCACGATCGGGAACTCGGCAAGGACTTCGCTGTACTTGTGCAGAATGCCGGCTTCCTGCATCATGTGCACGTTCGGTCCGATCGCTCCACCCGGCATCGGGAATCCTACCACGCGGGCGTCCGCCGTCGTCGTCACCGGGTTGAAGTAGTACTCCTTCAGGCCCTCGTCGAGCATGTTCTCGATCTCGAACATTTTCGAGGCGTCAATGTCCAGGCTGTACCCGGTCCCCTTCAGGGCATGCGCCATCGAGCGGACATCCGGCTGCACCGTGCCCGAGGCCATCGGACGCACCGAGAGATCGACGCCATCCACTCCACCCGCGATACCGGCCATGTAACAGCTGACACCCATGCTCGCAGTGTCGTGCGTGTGCTGCCAAAGGATCACCTCCGGTGGGAGGATCGCCTTGAGCCCCTTTGCCGTCTCATACACCGTCTTGGGGTCAGTCGTGCCCGAGGCGTCCTTCATGCAGACCGAGTCAAAGTGTATGCCGCGATCCAGCAGCTGCTTCACCACATTGATGTAAAACTCAGGCGTGTGGACCTTGTCGTCCTCAAACGGCAGTCCCATCATCGCAACACAAACCTGGTGGTGCATCCCAGCATCCACGATCGGTTGACCGGTCTTGACCAGGTTGTCGACATCGTTCATGAAGTCGAAGTTGCGATCCCAGGTCGTCCCATGCTTCGCCATCAACTTGGCCTGAAGCGTCAAGGCGTCTAACCGCTGCGTGTTCAGGGTCACACCGGAAACCGACCGCGTCAGGATCTGAAGGTCCGTATCCTTGCCCACGACCTCACGCATCTTGTCCTGACACTCAAAGGGATCCTCCCCGACATAAAAATAAGGAGCCTGGAAACGGGCTCCTCCTCCAAACTCAAAATGTCGAATCTTAACCTCTTTTGCCGCGTATTCCATCGCCGGCAAAATGTCGTTGAGGCGGACCTTACCGCCGAACGAACTCTGGAGACCATCGCGGAAGGGGGTGAACATCACCCGAATCTTTTTGGGCTTTTTGGTGAAGATCATCGCTGTTCCTCGATTTGGGTTACCCGGGCTCCCGGGAAGATGGTTGTGACGGCAGATGAGATGGCTGCGACCACAGCTGAATCAGTACCGGAGCCGCTGCGGACAGGGAATAGCGTGGTGATCAGCCGCATGACTCCAGCCAGACCGGCCAAGATTGTAAAGACCGCTATGAATGCGATCATGCAAATGGCAATCAGGTTCATAGAATCGGTGTTCCTCTCGTTTCAATCGGAATGGCGAACCGGATTGTGCGAAATTACTCAACCCTCCATCAAGAATGTTGACTCATCAAAAAGAATTTTGGCTTTTTGAACCCATAAATGACCGACCATCATCAGGCATCCACCCCATCCTGAGACAGTCCTCTTCATACGCTACACGCCCCTTGGTGATAGGTTCCTGGACACCCTCCAGGGCCAATTCCAGCCCGGACCCAATATTCCGCAGGCCGCCACTCGCAACCAACGATCCCCGGCCCTCAGGCGTCTCTTCAGCTGGCTCCGAAAAGACACACACCCGGTGCCCGATCAGAATCGAGGCGTCCCTATAGTCCCTGATCATTCCCTCCGGTCCGGCCGAGCGCAGCTGGGCCATGCGCTCCTCCACCGCATCCAAAAGCGCCCAGGAGAGCCGTCCCAACAATTCCGCCTCACAACCCGGACCGCATTCCTCCACCATCCAATCCGCTAAAGTCGTCGCGCCGGGTAGGAATGGGGTCGGCCTCAGGGCCGGAGATTCAAAGACGTTGAGGCCAATCCCCAGTACCGCATACTCCATCCGCCCCCCCGTGCAGATCGATTGCGTCAGAACCCCGCACAGCTTGCTGCGCTCCACCCAGATGTCGTTGACCCACTTGAACCCCCACGACACGTCGGGACGGATACGGCTGCGGACCACGTCCGCCGCCGCGAGAGCAGGTAAGACCGTCATCGCAACCCCAACCTCACGCGTGGGTCGATCCACCGGGAGGATCAGACTCAGGTGGATATTGCCCCGTAAGGCAGACCAACCGCGCCCTCGCTGACCATGAAAGCCGGTGCCGGTCCCCGCAAAACATGCCACCGGTCCCGCAGGCCGAAACCCGCCACGCAACAAGTCGACTAAGACGTCGAACTGGGATCGCCCCGTCGAATCCACCCAGTAGACCGCAGCCCAGTCCCGAATCCGTTTGGAAGGAACACGTATGCGCGCCTCAAACCGGTAGACCCCACCCAGGATCGGCCGCGTCACCGGAAGCCAGGTATCAAGGGACGAATCAACATGCGCGTCGATCGCATCAAAGCCCTCGCCCGATGCCTTCCAAAAGGCCTCGAACCCATCGCTCTTCTCCCCCAAAACGATCATAAAACCGCCCCGAAAAGGAATATCACCGACATCCCACGATCGGATCTACGACTGTGGCTTGTCGGATCCATCCCCTGAGGCGTCCATGTCCGCCTCCCGCTCCCGCGCCTCCCGGCGCAGCCGATTCCGACGCGTGATCGCCGACAGCCCGAAAAAGACCAAGGCGAGAACGGCCCACACCACAATTCGGACCAACTGACCATCCACCAATGTTGTCGACATCTCATTTCCCCCACTCAATGAACCAAAGAACCATACCTTCGGCTGGATCCCCTCGCTGCGCAATGGAACATACGGTCGGGAAGCCTGAGGCTTTCGCCTCAGAGGAGGCCGGAGGTCGGAGGTCAGAGCTCCGTTGTGGATGGAGCGGTAGCTAAGGGATTGCGGACGTTTGGCCTGCTGATGACCGGAGCGCCTCCCGCAGAGGGCGCGGTGGCGTTTTCGACCAGGCCATGAGGATGGGTAAAGACAATGCCCTGATCCAAACCTCCCTTAAGGGCGGGCCGTTGCCTGCTGTCCAAGGCAGTGGCAGATTCGACGTTTCTGCATTCCCTGTCCTCCCGATCCACCCTCAGCGCCTCTGCGCCTCTGCGCGAGTCCTCCCCATCCCCATCCGGAGCGCCGCGCTTGCCATCGATACCGACCCCGACCCCGACCCCGATTAGGCTTGCACTCGACCTGCGGATCCAACCGGCCCATTCGGACCAGACCGAGACGGTCTGGCTACACACCGGACCGAATGTCGCACCCTATCCGAGGCTTGCACGCCGTGCCTGATACGGTTCATTATATGGTTTTTCTCACGTCCGGATCTCTTAAACGCGACCAGCTCGCCCAACGAGACTGAGCAGGATTTCATATGACCGACCAGGCAGGCAGCCCATCACCCACTCCATCCTCCCATGAACCGTGGATCACGATGTTCAACGGGTTTATCTCGATGCGGAAACAGACCGCTGAGTTTCTGCAGAAAGCGATGATCTGGGTCGCCTTCTTCGGACTGCTCTACGTGATGCGGCAATTCTTCGCCCTGATTTTCCTGACCTTCATCCTCTGCTTCATCTCAACCAACGTCTCCCATACGGTCCAGCGAACCTTTCCCGCACTCGGCCGACGCACCATCACCCTCGGATGGTACCTGGTTGTCATCGGCATCGTCTCCCTCCTCTCCGTCTTCGTGGTCCCTCGCATCTACGAAGAAGGCCAGAAGTTCATCACCCGTATTCCCGATATCTATGACGCGGTCATGACCTGGATCGAAAACGCACGGAGCGAGAGCGACCAATTCAACCGGGCCTATACACTGCTGGTCGGCGAACAGGGCATTGAGGACTTCACCCAGAGCTATATCCCGACCGTCGTGGAGGGCATCCGCAGCATCCTTGGCCACGCGCTGGAGGCACTCTGGGTCTTTATTCTGTCGCTGCTCTTCTCATTTCTCATCCTCTGGGATATGCCCGCTCTATGGATGGAGATCTCCTTTATCCAGAAGACCCGCCTGGCACAGTTCTATAACCAAACCAAAGAGACGATCGTCACCTTCGCACACGTCCTCGGACGCGTTTTTCAGGCACAACTCATGATCGCGATCGCCAATACCATCCTGACCCTGGTGGGATTGGCCATCCTGCGGCTTCCGGACGTGATGTTCTTGTCCATCATCGTCTTTTTCGCATCGTTCGTCCCAGTCCTCGGAGTCTTCGTTTCGACCGCACCCATGGCCCTGCTGGCCTTCAACCTCGGAGGATTCCCCAGGTTTCTCGGCGTCATCGTCATGATCTTGATCATCCATTTCCTGGAGACCTACTTCCTCAACCCCCACATCTACGGGGCGCGAATGAAGATCAACCCCGTGCTCGTCCTGGTTATCCTTCTGATCGGACACCACTTCTTCCATGTGTGGGGCGTCCTTCTGGGGGTCCCAGTCTTTTACTACATCTCCCGGTACGCCATCCGATACCCAAAGGATCGCCCGCCACTCGAGCCTAAGGAGAAAGCACCTGTACAATAGGCAGAACCGACGGATTGGACACCGATCCCCTCTGTTGCGGATGAGCAGGAGCCCATCCGAAAAGGCGCGCTCAAGCTCGGCCCAGAAACGTACAAGTACACAGCGAAGCAGTACTCGTACACGTACACGATGATGCGGCGAGTACGAGTAGGAGTAGGTGTAGGTGTAGGTGTAGGTGTACGAAAGGGTTGCCGATCACTCAAATCATTGTCGAAATCGAAATCGAAATCGAAATCGGGATCGAAATCGAAATCGATCCCGCCCTGGTTGGCACCTTGCCCTCATGGCCCCCTCAAACTTCACTGCCGAGTGGTGTCAGCACCACAACAATACGGTTGCGGTACCCGGTTTCTCATGTCCGAATCCCATCACGCGTCCCTTCGATACCGAGACCGATAGCGACCCCGACCCCGACTTTGCTTCGCCATTGACCTCTTCGGACGGCATCCAGCTAGAGGTTGTCCGAAAAGGTCTTCGGATCCGGATGGGGAGGGATCCCGCAGAGATCGCAGAGATCGCAGAGGGCGCAGAGGTGTATTGGGAGGGGGGAAAAGGGACCCACATCGGAGCCGTTTTCAACAACTGCCTTGGTCAATTGAATCGGTATCACTGAAA
>CALLYA010000518.1 GCA_937875495.1 uncultured Verrucomicrobiota bacterium | reverse complement strand
GGCAATGGCCGGCCCCATCAGATGAACCGCCAAGACGCCAAGGAGATTGAGGGTCAGGAGAAGGTCGTCGTAGGCGCGTCCATTGGGTATGAATTGCAAGGGTCGATTCCAGGCAATGGTCGCCGATCCGTCCGATCCGTCCGATCATTGTCGAAATCGAAATCGAAATCGAAATCGGGATCGATCCCCCTTCCCCGGTTGGCACCCGGCCCTGATGGACCCCTCAACTTCATCGCCGAGTTGTGTCAGAACCGCAACAATACGGTTTCGGTACCCGGCCTTTCGCGTCCGAATCCCATCCCACGTCCCTTCGATACCGACCCAGAGCTTGCTTCGCCATTGACCTTTTCGGATAACCTCTAGCTCACTGAAGGTAACTGAATTCCAAGACCGTCGGCTGCTTGTCCTCGCCCTCGTTCGAGACATAGAGCTTGCCCTCGGCATCGAACGTGATTCCCTCCGCCTTGTTGAATAGCACCGGATCCAGTACCTCAATGTGATCCACTCGCCCGGAGGGGTCGATCACACAGAGCAGGTGATCATCGGCTGAAAGCATGTACAACTTACCGGTCACCGGGTGGACGCTGATGGCGGAGGTCCTCAGTTTGATCTTGGGGATTGTCACCTTCCCCTTCTTGCTGGTCTTGGGATTGAGCTCAAGGCCTCGCTCCTCTGCCATGCGCTGAATCTCTGCCAGGTCAAAGACGAAGGCAGGTTCGGCCTTCAGCGTCTTGCTCGCCAAATCGAAGGCGTGTACCACACGCAGGTCCTTCGATTCGGAACCGAGTCCCGGATTGCCCTTCGTGCCGATCAGGAGTCGGTTGTTCGCCGCATCGTGGCAGAGCCCCTCATTGTCCTTGCCCGGCACTCCGGTTTCCAGGAAACGCACATCAGGCGTCGCCGATTCCGAATCTTGAATCTCGAATAGATTGCCGTCACTGCGCAGGACGTACGTTGTGTCTCCCACCCGGGCGATGCCTTCGTAGTCACCGGCTTCCCCAAACGTCTCTTGCGCGCGCACCTGCGCCGTTTGTGGATCGTAGTGAAACAAGACCCCTTGCTCATCCTGAATGCAGGTGAGGATCCCCTCGCCGGTATAGATCAGTCCGGAAATCTCATGCAGCTCAGCCGGCAAGACGTGCCGCTTGTCCGGTGAATCCAAATCGTACCCAAGCGCACTCTCGGCATCGACATCGGACATCCAACAAGCACTCCCGCCCACCACAAACACAAGCAACACCGTCAGTCGGATGATTCGCATCGCTTCCTCCTACTCTCGAGGTCGTTCGAAAAGGTCGCCGCTTTCCCAACTTGGCTTTCCCAGCCGGAGCCGGAGTGCCTCACGCAGAGGACGCGGTGGCGTTTTCAACCTGCCCAGGGGGTGGGCAGGACCCAGGACCCCAGGCTCTGATCCCTACCTTTTGGGGAAATTTTCAGTTATCCCGTTTCTGCAGACCAAAGGCAGTTGCGGAAAGGGGATTCGACGTTTCTGCAGCCCCTTTCCACCCTCCCAAGTCCCCTCTGCGGGAGCCCCGCCCAATCCGGCCATGGCGACCTTTCGCTGTGGCCCGATAGGCTTTCCGGACAGCCTTTAGATCAATCCCGGATCACAGACGCGGCCCCCGGTTTTAGGAGTAATGAACGACCTGGAAAGTCGTATCTTTCATTCCGACTCAGGCTCGAGGCGTTCCGCCTCCTCGGGCTGCTCCAACTCCGCATCCTCTTCCTCCGCGGAAGGCACCGGAATCGGTTCCGGTTTCATGCCCACCAAAGCGGCCATTCCTGGCGATAAACGACCATGCCGCCACCAATTCCGAAACCTTTCTTGCAGCATCTCCTGGTCATGTACAGGGGTAAGGGAATAGTCGGTTTCAGCAATCGCGTCGAGCGCCTTGTCGATCAGGGCTCGCTTTGCCTCCGCATCCGGGACGTCCGTGGGCAAGGCCGCAATAGCCTCGGAGCGTGACCCCTCGAAGCGGTTCACGTAGCTCAGGATAAACAAGTAAAAGCTGAAGATGGGCAGTACCAGTCCAGGGCGGATCCGCGAACCCTTTTGAGCCTCATAGCGATAGCCAAGGTCCGTATGCAGCATGTCCAAAAGTATGGACTGACCCTCGGGCACCCCGGTACGTTCTTCCTCAGACAACTGAGCCAGTAGCAGCTGGTATTCAAGAATGAATTTAGGCGGGGTCGGCTCGACCGCCGGTTCCACCCTAGCATCAACGAACTCAACCAACTTCTGCAGCAGAGAGACCACATTGTTGAAAATCCGCCCCGAATCCTCATTGAACTCCAATTTCGAAGGGGACTCGGTTGCGAACCATAAGTCCGCCAAGGACACATCCCTCAGATGCGGTTCCATGGTCTGATCAGCCAAGATGACCAAACAGGATCGAATCATGGCATGCCTGGCGTGGACGAACCTGGCCGGACCATCCAGCGAATTCAGGCCCTTCTCCTTCACCCATTGAACGCCAATCTCCAGAAGCGACATCCAGAAGGCCGACCAATTCTCCCATGTCACCCAGCGATTGAGGGCCTCATTTTCCCAGTGCTGATCAATGTTTTTTGAGAGGCCTTGCCTAACATAGTCAAAGCCGATCTCCTGATCCTGGCCGCGGTGGAAGAGCACCCAGTATTTCTTCTGTAGCCCAGGGTCCGGGAGCAGATTCCGATCCACAATCCGCAGGCACTCCCGGAGATCAGGATCCAATTGGCCCGGCCCCTTAGAGGTCCCTATCATCACCCGAACCCGCTCCACCCCTTCTTCCTCGGATAACTCCTGAATCGGGCGGTTCGGCCAGCGTGCGGCAATCGCCTCGCGGATGGATTCCACCCCAGAGAGCTTCAAATCCTCCTGCGACAGGACTTCAAAGTAGTATCCCGTAATGCTGTCCACGCGGGTTCCGGTCACCTCCAGCAAGGCCCAGGCCCCGTTGACCTCGCGCGCGAAAACCACTCCCAAATCCGATATGATGTCCCGCTCTTCCCACGCGCCCAGCGCAAAAGCACATGCGAAGGGGTGGTCGGAATGCATCTGCCCGCGGAGAAAAGGATAATCCCGATACAGCGGCAGAAAGGCTGAGGAACGCTTGGGTTTTTTGGATTGTTTTTTCCTGGCCAATGGGACCCCCTTGGTTCTGGGAATTGGTCGTCGGTGTCGTGATCGCCCTAACTGCATATTCGATCTAAAATCAGCAGAATCAAAAGCATCCCCGGCCTAATTGGCAAGCGTATACAGCAAGGGCGTAAAAGGCAGTTATAGTATGAAGCAAAGCATTCGACCAACGTCCACACGGCCCCCATGCACTCGACCCCATGAACGAAGAACCACATGAGCCAATGACGCCGGAGGAGCTGTTGCCCGCCAACGCGCCCGCCTATGTCCTGGCCCAGGAGCTGGGGCGCGAGCTCGATGTCGGGGTCATCCTTGCCGACCTCATCGAAGCCCTGCCGGGCGACGAGCTGCCACCCTCCCTACGCAACGGCATGCCCGCCCCCGCGGATGCCGCCCCCGCCGCTGCGGAAACCATTCAGTGGCTCCGCCGAAAACATGCCCTGCGGCTGGAAGAACGTACCCTTCGCAAAGAGGATGCCTCGGAGGACACCACCAACCTGCGAAACCGCCTCGACCAACTGGCGGCGCCGCCCGCCGCGTCCTCGGCAGAGACCCATCCCCCGCCTGCCGCAAGCGAAACCATCGCTGCGGATACCGCCACCGGCATGTCGCCTACCACCCGGCCGCCCTTGCCGTGGGATCAACAGTACGACTTCCCCTCCCCTGATTTGCTCGAACCCGCCGTCGAGGAAGAGGCACTCACCGCCGCGACCATCCAACAGGCCGAAGAGCAACAGGTCACTCTGCAGTCCACCCTCGATAGCTTCGGGATCGATGCCCAGGTCCGGGAGTTTGTCGCCGGTCCACGAGTAACCCTCTACCGCATCGAACCTGCCGAGGGCGTCCGCGTTGAGGCCATCTCCAACATCACCCGCAACATCGCCATGCGCCTCGAGGCCGAGAGCATCCGCGTTGAGGCCCCGATCCCCGGGGAGCCTTTCGTCGGGATCGAGGTCCCCAACAAGACCCCCGCACCCGTCCACTTCCGATCGATCATCGAAGATAAGGCGTGGGCCGCCAACCGTGCCAAAATCCCGCTTGCCCTGGGCCGTGATATCCGCGGAAAGGCCGTGATTCTGGATCTGCACGAAGCGCCCCACCTCCTGATCGCAGGCGCAACCGGGAGCGGGAAATCGGTCTGTATGAACGGTCTGATCATGTCGCTCATCTACCGATTCTCCCCCGCGGAACTCCGCCTGATCCTCATTGACCCCAAGATCGTCGAGTTCTCCATGTACTCGGCCCTTCCGCACCTCATCACCCCCGTTGTCACCGAGCCGCAAAAGGTGATCAGCGCGCTCAATTGGGCCATGCGCGAGACCGAGCGCCGGTACAAAGTCATGGCCGAGGTCGGGGCCCGCAACATCACCGGTTACCACCGCAAGCGGCTCGAATACCAAAAAGAGGGACGTGAAATCGAGGCCATGCCCTTTATCGTCGTCATCGTGGACGAGCTGGCCGATATCATGCTCACAGCGGGCATGGAGGTCGAAAAGGCTCTGGCAAGGATCGCACAGCTGTCACGCGCCGTCGGTATTCACGCCATCGTCGCCACCCAGCGCCCGAGCGTCAACGTCATCACCGGCGTCATCAAGGCCAATTTTCCCACACGCATCGCATTTCAGGTTACCTCCCAGATCGACTCGCGGACCATTCTCGACTCCAAAGGGGCGGAGACACTGCAGGGTAAGGGGGATATGCTCTTCAGCCCCCCCGGCATCGGTGGCCTGAACCGTATTCAGGGCTCGATGATCCACGAAGAGGAGATCGAACGCGTCGTTGAAGCCGTTTCGTCTTCGGCCGACCCTGCTTTCGATCCGCTCGTGATCAGCGATGACAACCGCCCCGCCGAAGCAGGCGCCGAGGAGGAGACCGAAGAGGACGAGGAGCTGGTTCAAAAGGCCGCTGAAATCGTTCGCAGAGATCAGCGCGCCAGCACTAGCTACCTTCAAAGACGTCTCAAAATCGGATACAACCGCGCAGCAAGCATCATGGAAATCCTTGAGGATCGAGGTGTGGTCGGACCTCAGGTCGGAACCGCACCACGCGAAATCTTCTAACGCTCCGAATCCGGCATGGAAGCAGAATTCGATATCGACAGCATTCTCGAAACGATCCGGACCAGCCCCATCTCAGAGGTGTTCGACCGGTATCGGCAATGGCCAATTCCGTCGCCGATCCTCAAAGATCTGTTCGCCGAATACCCGGAGCCGAAGGTCCATCTCTTTCTCGCATCCTATTCGAACACGCCCTCCCGCACGCTGGAGGAACTCTTCGAACGCTTCCGCGACCTCGAACCGGATCCCCAAGACCCGAACACCGCCGTTCGACAAGAGGTCCTCGTTCACCTAGCAGGCCACGCACGCTCCTCCCGCCAAGTCCTCATCGGCTGCACCGAAATCGCAATCCCTTCCGTTCGCGCCGCCGTCGCCGGGAACCGCCTGATCACCCCGCAAATCGCCGATGCACTTGCCGGAGACCCCACCGGCGATGTCCGATGCCTGCTCGCAGTAAACCCTTCCCTGCCGCCCAGGCTCCAAGCCAAGCTCGCGCAAGACCCTGAACCACGGGTTCGCGCCGCCCTCACCCGCAACAAGAGCCTCACCCTCGATGTCATCCTGTTTCTCGCCAACGACCCGAGTATCTTTGTCCGCGCCGCCGTCTTCCAAGCCGCCAATGTCGATGAATCCATACTCCGCGATTGGGCCGACTCCGATGAAGTCTCCACACAGATGCTGCTGCTCCGACGCAAGAAACTCCCCACCAGCGTCCTGCACTCGCTGATGATGTCACCCCATGAAGCCGTCCGTGCAGAAGCCGCACGCCTTGGCCCCGTCCCGCCCGACATCCTCCTGGCCTGGGCAGCAGAAGCCAAACCCGAGAGCCGTGCACAATTGGCGGAAATGCCGAACCTGCCCCTCCTCTTTCAGGTCCTATTGACCCTCGACCCCGATCCACGAGTCCGCACCGCCCTGGCTCAAAGCCCTTATCTCAATCAAGACCTGGCCGTATTCATCGCCGCCCGCGGCAAACAGCCCGAGCTCGAAGCGCTCGCAGGCGCGCCCACCACCTCCGATGAGGCCATCAGTGAACTCTGTCGGACACGCTCCAGCCAGATCGCTCAATCCCTTGCCGCCAGCGGGAAGCTCACCCCGGACCAAATGGCGGTCCTGGTCGAGAACCACCCGGACGAACTCATTCTCTATCACCTCGCCCGAACCACCGATGCCCCGATCGACCTGCCGCGGGACCAAATCGAGGCACTCTTCCAACACCCGCTCCCTACTCTCAGATCCCTCGCGGCTAGGGCACCCGGACTCAGAATCCGTGAAGCACATTTCCTGCTCAAAGACCCCTCGCCGCTGGTCCGACAGAGCTTGATTACCAACCCGGTTCTGACCGCCGAGTTCCTGCAATTTCTGGCCCATGACCCCGATCCCGCAATCGCACGTAAGGCCATGAAACAAATGGCATCCAAACCGGATGCTCCGGCACGTGCGGAATCCGCCCCGCATTCGAACCCCATCACACAGCAAGAAGGGAGAGCATGACATGGCAAAGGCACCCAAACCATTGACCCGAATCGATATCATCCTCAACGCCGAAGCCGACGTGATCAAGGAGGCCTACGAAAGCCGCCTCAAAATCGATCAATTGCTCACGGCGCGCGAAGACGCCTACCGCCAAATCGCGGAGATCGAGCAGCAGATCGAAGAGACCGTCGGCGAGGAAGGCCTCTTCCTCTATCCGGAACCGCCACTGCCCATCGCCGGCTCGGCTAAGGGGCCTGCTACCCGCAAACAGCCGGAGGCCAAGGCCGCCAAGCTCGGCTCGGCCGGCGCTAAAGCGTTGCCCAAGATGAAAAAGTCGAGCGCTGCGGAAACCCCGACTCCACAATCCCAACAGGTCTCCGTGGAGTCTTGATGGAGCCGCTCGAGGAGATCCAGATCAGCCGATTGCTGATGCAACGGGAAACGATCCTCGTGCGCATCTTCGAGATCGAGCAGGAACTCGGCACCCTAACCGGCGCGGAAGCGTTGATTCCTGAGCCTCCCCCGCTGCCTTCACTCCAAAAGCGAAAACCCAAGCGCGCGAAACGCACCGCTGCCAAGCCCTCAAAGGGCTCTTCCCCCGGGATCAGGCTCCCCACCCCTGAGCCCCCCGAGGAGAACGCATTCAGGGTCCGCTATCTCTGGCAAGGCCTCGCGCAAGAGGAGATCCACCAAGACCCGCGCCTGCTGGAACAGGTCCTGGATTCCGGACTCGCCGATCTACAGATTCTGGAGATTCAAATCGGGCGTATCTCGCCGGATGGTAACTTCTTGGAGTCTCGCAAAGTCACGCTGCCGACAACTCAACCTTGACGCCCAGGCCCTCGAGCCCTTTATTGGAGCCGATGGCCACGGTCATACACACCCGACCGACCCCAAAGCCTGCTGACACCAAACGGTCGGTTCTAACCGTCCGGAGGGAACCATGGCGACACCCCAAATTCTCTATTGCACATGCGCGCACACCCAATTGGTTCCCCCCGGCGAGCAGACCCAATTGCGGACAATTCTCGGCCAAATCCCCGACCGCGTCACATGCATCTCCGATCTCTGCGGATATGTCGCCCGAAAATCGCCTGAACTCTGGACCTGGGCTGAAACCGACAACCTGCACATCATCGCATGCTACCCCAGGAGCGTCATTCAACTCTTCGCCGCAGCCGGGATCGTGCTCGATCCCACACGCGTGACCTTAATCAACCCACGCACCACCACACCTCAGGCGATCGCTGCACAGCTCGGGCTCGATCCCAACCCCTCCGGCATTCCACCACTCGCTTCCCCGCCGATTGTCGACGCCGCCGCCCCATGGTTCCCTGTCATCGACCGCACCCGCTGCGTCGATTGCAAGCAATGCCTCAATTTCTGCCTCTTCGATACCTACACCGAAACCGCCGACGGCCGGGTCGAGGTCTCGCAACCGCTCAACTGCAAGCTGAACTGCCCCGCCTGCGCTCGCATTTGCCCAGAGGCCGCCATCATCTTTCCCAAATACCCCGAAGCACCGATCAACGGAGAGAATATTTCGGACGAGACCGCCGTTAAAGAACAGATCAAGGTCAACGTCGAAGAGATTCTCGGTAACGACATCTATGCCGCCCTCGCCCGGCGTAAGGCACGATCCAAACGCAAATTGATCCGGACCAACCTCGATCCGGCTCGGGCCGATGCCGAACGAACTCATTACCTCGGCAATCTCAGCGAGCCCGTCGTCTTCCGCCCCACGATCCCGCCTCCCACGACCCATTCCGAAGAGGAGAACTGATCCGATGCTCCCAGGTTTCGCTTGGCGGCTCATGACTGAAACTCACCCGCGGCTGTTGGCGCGTTTTGCCTATCAGATGGGATGGAAGGGCTCCCGCTCCGTCGCACACTTCCAGAAGCAGGCGAAGAACGGGGTCCATATCCCTCCGTTTCTCTTCATTTCCATCACCACCCGCTGCAATCTGCGGTGCCAGGGCTGCTGGGTCGATGTTCAAGGTCCCCCGAGAGACCTCGATCCCGAGGTGCTCGACCGCATTCTCTCCGACGCGGAAGCCGCCGGCTGCGCTTTCTTCGGCATCCTCGGCGGGGAACCGCTGCTCTATCCACGGCTGTTCGAGATCCTCGGACGCCATCGCAGCTCCTATTTCCAACTCTTCACCAACGGCACCGTGATCTCCCGCGAAACCGCCGAAGAGATGCGGCGGCTCGGTAATGTAACCCCTCTGATCAGCCTCGAGGGGAACCCCGTCATCAGCGATGTCCGACGCGGCGGGATCCACGTCTTCGATCGCTCCCTCGAAGGTCTGCACAACTGCAGGCAGGCAGGACTCGTCACCGGCGTGGCAACCTCGCTCTGCCGCAGTAATTTCGATGACTTCGTCCAGGAGGAACACATCGCGCACATGATCGAGCTCGGGGTGCATTACCTCTGGTACTACATCTACCGCCCTGCCGGCCCGCGACCTACACCCGAACTAGCCCTCTCCAAAGACCAAATCCAATACCTTCGATCGTTCCTTGTTCAACAGCGTCCCAAACACCCGATCCTCATTATCGACGCCTACTGGGATCAGGACGGCAACGCCCTCTGCCCCGCTGCATCCGGCATCAGCTACCACATCAATCCCTTCGGCGATATCGAACCATGCCCCCCCATTCAGATGTCCGATGATCACGTCGCCGACGGCCGTGAGGTAATCGCCAAGATCCGCGATTCGAACTTTCTCAGGGATTTCCGAACCATGGCCTCACACAGGACCCGCGGTTGCATCATCATGGAAGATCCGGCCCTGTTACGCGCCTTCGCCGCCGATCACAACGCCCATGACTCCAGCGGCCGCGGAACCTATTTCGGCGAGCTCGAAGGCCTGCGCCCATGCCCGGGGCATCACCAGCCCGGCGAGGCCATTCCAGAGACCCACTGGCTCTATCGAATCGCAAAAAAGAACTGGTTCTTCGGTTTCGGCGCATACGGATGATCCCGTTCCTAATCCACCCCCACCCCATAAGCGGCGCTCACGCCCATGAGAAACACTCAAAGCGAGCCGGACCCCATCCCTCTTCTCCAGGGCCCCCAGGACGTCAAGGTGCCTGTTCGCGCGGAAGATCGCGCCCAATGTCGGACATGCGTCGCCGAGTACGTCGCCGCCAACCTCCTCGTCCCACCACTCACCATCGAGGAACTGGAACGGCACGCCAGGAAACTCGCTATCCAGAATGGATCTCCCCCGGAATGGCACGATTTCCTGACCGTTCTGCTGAGCAACGCGCTCTGGCGCGATACCTTCGCCACCATCCCGTTCGACCGCAGGATCCTCCTGCTGCCTCAATGCCTGCGCGACAAAGACAATTGCCCCGCTGAAATGGACGAACTCGGCCTCCTCTGTGAAGAGTGCGGTCGCTGCCAGATCGGACCACTTCAAGCCAAGGCCGAAGCCCTCGGCTATATCGTGCTCGTCGCTGAAGGCACCACCGTCGTCACCCGACTCATCGAACAGGGCACCATCGATGCCGTCGTCGGCGTCAGCTGCCTCTCGGTCCTCGAACGCGCCTTTCCACACATGGCCGCCGAGGCCATTCCCGGCATCGCTATCCCCCTGCTCCGGGACGGCTGCGTCGATACCGAGGTCGACGCGGCATGGGTCGAGGATACCTTGGCCCTCTCCAGCACGAATGCATACTGGCTCACCCGCATCGACATCGATGCCCTTCGTGCCGAAGTCGATCAGTGGTTCACGCCGCCGGCCATTCGCAGCGTCCTGGGTGAGCCGGGTTCCTCCGCTGAGCTGCTTGCTCAGGAGTGGCTCTGCAAAGGCGGCAAACGCTGGCGGCCCTTCCTTTCCGCCGCTGTCTATCGGGCTCTGACCGGACCAATGCCGCAATTGCCCGATTCCCTCAGGCGCATCGCCATGGCCGTCGAGTGCTTCCACAAGGCATCCCTCATCCATGACGATATCGAAGATAATGACGAGCTCCGCTACGGCGAGCCGACCCTGCACCGGGTCCATGGCGTGCCCAAGTCCATCAATATCGGCGATCTGCTGATCGGCTTCGGGTATCGGCTGATCGGTTCCTCCGGCGCCGAACCTGAACGTGTCCTGGAGATGCTCGCGATCGCGGCCGAAGGCCATTGCGACCTCTGCCTCGGCCAAGGGGAGGAATTGCACGCGATCGAAGGCGAGACGCCCATTCCCGTGCAGGCCACCCTCGACATCTTCCGCCGCAAGACCGCACCCGCCTTCGAGGTCGCCCTGCGGTTGGGCGCCGCTGCCGCGAGCGCCGATCAGGCCTGCCAGGACATGCTCCGCCAATACAGCATGGCCATCGGGACCGCCTACCAAATCAAGGACGACCTCGATGACCTCAGACCCGGAATCGATGCCGATAATGAAAAGTCACTACGCGCTTCCCTGATCATGGCCATCACATACGAGCTCGCGTCTGAACGCGATCAGGCATCGATCCGCGCCTTGTTCAAAACCGATGCCATGATCAACGCCAAGAATACCCAAATCCTGCCCCTGATCGAGAAATACGAAACCCATCAGCGCGCCCGCCAACTCTTTCAGCACTATCGCAACGAGGCGATCCGTACGCTCGCCCCCGCTCGCAACGCCCAACTCAAAAGCATCCTCCGACGCCTCGTCGGCCGGCTGCTCAAAGACGGATGACCCAAACGGTGCCCTTTCCCCGCTCCGCACCCCTCTATCTCGCCGTAACCGCCGCCCGCGCCACGCGGTTTCTCGGTCCTGCCGCCGCCGATGTTCTCAATTTCATCCGTGCCCAGCAGTTGCCCGGCGGCGGCTATCCAGACCGCGGAGGACAGCCCGATATCTATTACACACAGTTCGCGCTGCAATCGCTCGTCGCACTCGATGCCCATCAGCCCCTGCCTGCCCCCTTCGTGGAACAGACCCTCCATGATCTCGCCCAGCTCGACCTGGTCCATTCCGCGAGCCTCGCCATCGCAGCTGCATTGACCGCGCCCGCAACCGCCCCTCAGCGCCAGGCGCTGTTGCGCCATATCGAGTCGTTCAGGGCAGCGGACGGCGCATGGGCAACCCTTCCGGGCGCCGACTTCGGCTCCCCATACGGCACCTTCCTCGCCATTCAAGGACTCGAAGCCCTGGGCCATCCGACTCCAAGCCTGCCCGATTTCACCGGTTTCGCATGCAGCCACGGCGGATACGTCAATCAGCCCGGCTCACCCGAAACCAGCGCCACGGTGACCGCCACCGCAGCCGCCGTCGCCTGCCTCTGGACCGCGCATCGCGAGATTCCCAGCGCGACCGCACCGTGGCTCACCGACCTCTTTGCACTCCACATCGGCGGCTTCCGCGTCGCGCCCAACATCGCCGTGCCCGACCTGCTCTCCACCGCCGTAGCCCTCTTCGCCCTCGATCTGATCGGCGCCGACTTGACCCCCTTCCGCGAGCCAACCCTATCGTTGATTGAGTCACTTTGGGATGACTCCGGCGGGTTCTGCGGCCATCCCGTAGATCCTAAACCTGACCTCGAATACACATGGTACGCCCTCCTCGCCCTGGGCTGCCTGGGTGGGGTGCCTTCAGCCCAATGAGTAGCCAGTCCGCCTCGGTCTGGTAGGCAACAGGCAAAGCAAGCTCAATCACCCACCCAAACCCACCCATTGCTTTTCAACCACGATAGAACACGATCCCCCGAGGGATCTGCAGATGCAGAACGAGTACAATCGGGGTCGGGGTCGGAATCGACGAAAACCACCCTTCGGCCAGGAATATCCGCCAACAAAACGTCCACTCCCCCTCCAACGCCCAAACGCTCGTTCGCTCACACACCCACAGCCAACGACCTCCGACCTCTTCCACAGGGCCTGAGGCCCTGGGGGAGGTGGGCAGACCGTCTCGGCCTGGTGTCCAGCCGCCATACCAAGCTCGAGCATCCACTCAAACCCACCCATTTCTGTCCCCCAATGGAAATCAGGTGCGGAACAACAAGCACACCCGGGTAATCCATATGGAAGGGGGCAGTTTCATCTCTCCTCATCCAATCTGCGGATCCCTGCTCTCCGGTGCATGCATGGTTGAAAAATAACCAACCAATCCACCAGCTTCCGGAGGGGAACCTCACCAAGGCCCCGAAAGGAGGCCGAATCCTTTCCCCTGCCCATCGGCTTCAATCCTTCATGGTGAAACGAAAATGGTGCGCACCCCGGATTCCATGCCCGAACTTCATTCAGGCTGTTCTCCCCGGTGCACCATGGCATACAGCATTGGCAGGACGAAGAGCGTGAGCAGGGTCGAGGTGATCATACCGCCGATGACGACCGTGGCGAGCGGGCGCTGGACCTCGGCTCCTACCCCAGTCGATAACGCCATTGGCAGGAAGCCGACAGCGTCGGTGATGGAAGTCGCCAGCACGGGCATCAGTCTGCGGCAGCCACCGTCGATCACGGCATCGCGAATCGACCGCCCGTTTTCGACAAACCCACGGATCGCCACGACCAGCACCTGGCCGTCCAGGACTGCGAGGCCGGAAAGCGCGATGAAGCCGACCGCCGCGCTGACGCTGAACGGGATATCGCGCAACCAGAGTGCCAGCACCCCACCGATCAGAGAGAACGGGATGCCGGTATAGATCAGGAGCACATCGCGCAGGCGCTGCATGCTGAAAAACAGCAGCAGGAATACGAGCAACAGCGTAGCAGGCACGACCAGCATGAGCCGGTTCTGCGCACGGGCGAGATTCTCGAACTGCCCTCCCCACTCGACGACATACCCATCCGGCATGACCACGTCCCGCGCGATCCGGCGGCGCGCTTCTTCGATGAAGGATGCGACATCGCGGCCTAGGACGTTGCATTGCACGCGGATCAGGCGCCGACCCCATTCGCGGTTGATCGTCGCAAGCCCCTCCACGGTGTTGACCGTTGCCAGCATATCCAAAGGGTAATGCTCCCCGGTCTCGGCGGGGACAATGACATCACCGAGCGCCTCCGCGTCCCGTCGGTAGACATCCGGCAGCCGGGCGACCAGGTCGAACCTGCGCTGGCCCTCAAAGACTTCGCCAACCTTGCGCCCGCCGACCGCCTCGACGAACTCGAGCACATGCCTTGCCGGCACGCCATGCCGTGCCAGGGCCCCCTGGTCGACGCGAACCTGCAATCCCGGCTGGCCGGTCAGCTGATCCACGGCAATGTCGGAGGCGCCCGGAATGCCGAGCAGCACGGTCTGGATATCGTCGCTGATCCGCACCAACTCGTCGAAATCATCGCCGTAGATCTTGATCCCGAGGTCGGTCCGGATCCCGGAGATCATCTCGTTCAGGCGCATCTCGATCGGTTGGGTGAGCACCATGTTCAGTCCCGGCAGATCAGAGAGCTCCGCCTGGATGGCGGCGGCCAGCCCCGCCTGCGTCTCCGCACGGGTCCAGTTTTCGTGCGGCCAGAGCGTGATGAAGATATCCGTCAGCTCTGTACCCATCGGGTCGGTCGCAACCTCCGCCGATCCAATCCGGCTCCAGACATGGCGCACTTCGTCGGTGAACTCCTCCTTGATCAGGCGCTCGATTCGCGTGTTGTATGCCGCGGACTCCTCAATGGAGATGCCGGCAAGTCGGATGGTGTTGAGCACGAGCGCACCTTCACTGAGCCGCGGCAAAAATTCGGCGCCCAGCCGGGTTGCACGCCAGCCGGCGAAGAACAGGATTCCGACGACAACCACCAGCACCCATCGCCGCCCGCGGATCGCGCCGGTCAGGAGCCCCCTGTAGAGCCGTGTAAGAGCACGTTCAACAGTATTCGCTTTCGGTTTCGCCCTGCGCGGTAGGAAGTAATAGCTAAGCACCGGCGAGAGCGTCAGCGCAGCCAGCAGCGCACCCACCAGGGCGAACATGAACGTCCATGCCATCGGCTTGAACATCTTCCCCTCGATGCCTTCCAGTGTCAGCACCGGCAGGAATACGATCAGGATAATGCCGATGCCGAACGCGATCGGCCGCGCAACCTCCCGGCTCGATTCCAAAAGCGTGTGAAGTCGCTCCCCACGCGTCAGCGGGCGACCGAGTTCTCCAGCGCGATCGCGAAGACTGCGCAGGTTCGCGTCCGTCATCACCACGGAACCGTCGATGATGATGCCGAAGTCCATCGCGCCCAGGCTCAGCAGGCTTGCGGCAATCGCGAACTCGTACATGCCAAGCACCGCGAACAACAGCGTCAGCGGAATCACGATCGCAACGAGCAAGCCTGCCCGCAGGTTCCCCAGGAGCACAAACAGCGCTATAATCACCAGCACCGCCCCGAGCAATAGGTTGTGTTGAACGGTGGCCATGACCGCCGCGGTCAGTTCCGTTCGGTCATACACGACCTCGACAACGACATCCTCCGGCAGCGCATCCCGCGCCAGCTCAAGCTGCGCCTTGAGTGCGTGCGTCACCACCTCTGCATTCTCGCCCATGAGCATGAACGCAAGCCCGAGCACGATCTCACCCTTCCCGTTCGCGGTGACCGCGCCGCGCCGGATCTCGTGGTCGATCCTGACCTCCTCGGCCACATCGCGAATGTGCACCGGCGCTCCGTCGTGCGATGCGACCACGATCCCCTCGATCTGCCCGATACCGGTGACCCGGCCGAGTCCGTGAACAAACTGCGAAACGCCGGCCGCAGTGACCAATCCTCCGCCGACATTCGAGTTGTTCGTCTCCAGCGCTTCGAACACGTCATCGAGGGTCAGATCAAATTTAAGGAGAGCCTCGGGCGAAACGACGACGTGATACTGCCGTACCTCGCCACCCCAGGAGTTTACTTCCGCCACGCCGGGAACCTTGCCCAACTCAGGCTTGATGACCCAGTCATGGAGGGTGCGCAGTTGCTCCAGGGTGCGCTGAGGGTTGTCCGAACGTACGATGTAATGGAATACCTCGCCGAGACCGGTGGCGATGGGTCCGAGTTCCGGCCGTTCAATGCCCGCGGGCAGTTCCACAGCGTTGATCCGCTCGGACACGTATTGGCGGGCATCGGCTATGCCGGTGCTGTCGCTGAACGTAGCGACCACCTGGGAGAACCCGAACTTCGATACCGATCGCACATTTTCCAGGCCGGGCAGGCCGCCGATGGATAGCTCAACGGGCAGGGTGATCTGCTGCTCGATTTCCTCTGGGTTCAGCGCGGGCGCGACCGTGTTGATCTGAACCTGGACCGGCGTGGTGTCCGGGAAGGCGTCCACCGGCAGATCAGTCAAACGCCAGAGGCCGAGGGCCGCGGCCAGGGAAAAGAGAATGAGGACGAGTAGCCGGTTCTTCAGAGAAAAGGCAATCAGTCTGGAAAGCATACCTTACACCTCGAACGTGAACAGGATCTGAACCGTCTGCTAATCGTGTACACACCCTGCACCGAGCCGCGATTTCAGAAATTCCGACATCACAATGAAACCGCCCTCGGTGACCACGGGTTCCTCAGGGGCGAGCCCTGCGAAGACATGGACCTGGTCCGCGTCCGCTTTCCCAACCGAGACACGGCGCAGGGAAAACAGGTCCGGCTCGGTCGGCACAAACACGAAGGTTCCGCCCGCGTGTTTCTGCACCGCATCCCGAGGTAACACCGCCACGGTCTGCGGCTCACCCGTGAGGATTCGGGCCTCCCCAAAAAGACCACTCAAAAGGCGTCCCTCGGGATCCGAAACCTCCGCCCGCGCCCGGATCATCCGCGTCCGCTTGTCTATGGCGGCGTCAACCCAGGTGATTCGACCGCGGTAGGTATTTCCTGGGAATTCCGCGAACCGCCCCTCGATATTCTGCCCAGGCCGGATTTCCCCAGCCTGGTTTGCGGGGACAGAAAGGTAGAGCCAATGGCTAGAAAGGTCGGAAAGCGTGAACAAGTCGTGCCCGGCATCGGCGGCTTCGCCGACCACGGCTGAGCGGGCGACCAGGGTCCCGTCAAAGGGCGCCCTGATCGGGAGATCCGCCGAAGCGTCCTGGGTGGTCTCGATCGCCGTGATTTCTTCACCGGTGAAATCGAGGTTCAATAAATTTTGGCGCAGGTTACTCAAGCGGAGACGCGCAGTCCGATAGGCCGCTTCCGCATTGAAGAACTCCCTTTCCGCGGAGATCCGTTCCTCGCGAAGGCTCCGTTGTCGCTCAAGGGTCTGTCTCTGAATATCGTGCTCGACCAGGGCGGTCAGGTAGTCGCTCTTCACCTCCGCAACCGCGATGGAATGCAGGACCACCAGGACATCGCCCTCGGATACGGTCGTCCCGACGTCATGGCGTACCTCGTGAATGATGCCGCCTGCGAGCGGTGTAATCCTGGCTGTCCGGTTCAGGTTGAACTCCACCTCGCAGTAGGCATTGATTCCCGGAGCGGCATCGGCGAGACCGGGACGCTCCGCGCGAACGCCCGCCTTGTCCGCAGCTTCGATGGAGGGGAACCGCACCTGCATGCTCTCACCGGGGGCGAGTGCCGCGGCCAGGTCGGGCTGACAGATCGCGCACTCGATTTCCGGTACGCCATGCTCGTTGCAGAAGAGCGCTGGCGTGGCGCCATGCACCTCCGTCGCAGCTGCCTCCGCGGACTCTCCGGGTTCTGCATCAGGGCCATCAAGCTCAAGCTCCGGATGGCAGATGAAACACTCGTCCTCGTACAGGAAATGCTCCTTGCAATAGAGCCGGGTCTTTTCCTCGAGCTCGGGATGGCAGAGCCAGCAGCGGTCTTCGTACCGTCCATGCTCCCCGCACCAGAGTCGTCCCGCATCCCGCTTGGAGGGGTCGCAGATAAAGCAGGTTTCACCGGCGGCATCATGCGTGTGGGCCGCGCCCTCGATTGCGGACGCCGGCTCGCCGAGGTGATCCGCGTGTTCGTCATTCTTCGTTGTATTCGAATCTCCGCAACCGCTGACCAGCATCGCTGCGGCCGCGAGGCCACAGACGGCAGCCGAAACAGGGTGCCGCGTGATAAGATATCGTATGATCATGGATTCCTCCGATTCCCGCTTCGTTCCCGAAGGCTCGGCACCCAAATATCGCGTGAACGCCTGTGCTCAATGCCCGGAAGTCGCCTGCGCGGTGACGTTAACGGACGAGTTGAACTGCTGAACCACAGTGCGGCCGTGGTCGGTGAGCCTATATATGACCAGCTTCCCTTCCTGGTGATGGTCCAAAAGTCCTTCGGAAAAGAGCAATCGCAGGTGTTGCGACACGGTGGAGACCGGTTTGCCGAGGACCTCGGCAACGTCGCACACGCAGCAGTCTTCGATGCTGAGGACATGCAAGATCGCCAGGCGTGCGGGATGCCCCAGGACCTTCCACCGCCGAGCGGTAACGCGCAGTTCACCAGCGGGCGGCAGCTTTTTTTTGAGTGTAGCGATCTTGTCTGCATTGAAACAGACGACGGAGCAACTCCTCAACGCTTCCAAAATATCGCACCTCGCTCGTTGTGTCGTTTTTAGGAATTACGGAATGATACCCATTTCGCGGGAGGCTGTCAATGCAGTAACGGGAGCCTGTCCGAAAACTCCATTGGGGCACAACGAAGGGTCTCCGGGGCCGGATGGAGAGGACTCCCGCAGAGAACGCTGAGGGCGCTGAGAGGTATTGGGAGGGGGAAAAGCAGCTACATAGGAGCAGTTTTCAGCAACCGCCTTGTTGGGCCCAGTAACGTACGCCTACACGGCGAAGCGGTACACGTTCCCGTACACGAGGATGCGAATGGAACTGGAGCACGAGAAGTTGGGAGAGCTTGGACGAGTAAGAGTAGGAGTAGGAGTACAATTACGTGTTCGGTGAGGCCAACAAGAGGGTGCAGGCGATCGCACATGACCCTTTTAGGGCTGCTGAGACAAATTCCCCCAAAAAGGTAGGGGGCAGAGCATGGAACCTACCCACCCCCTTAGCCAAAGCCCGTCCGAAAAGGTCTTCGGATCCGGACGGGGAGGACTCCCGCAGAGATCGCAGAGGGCGCAGAGGTGTATTGGGAGGGGGGG